>NZ_WWIA01000644.1 GCF_009870065.1 Streptomyces sp. SID5785
CAGGGCCCGGACGACGACGGCCACGGCGACGGCGATCCCACCGACCGTCACCGCGTCCGGCACGGCCGCGAGGTGCCCCGCGGCCACGATCGCGAGGGCGGCCGAGACGACGGTCGCCATCAGGCCGTACATCCGCTCGTCCGGGTCGGCGTGCGAGCGCAGCTGGAGGACCAGGGTGAGCAGGACCCAGACGCCGAGGGTGCCGAGGATCGCGGCGGGGCCGTGGTTCCGGCCGGCCGCGAGGAGGGCGATGTCGGCGACGACGCCGCCGAGGAAGGCGAGCGCGATGCCCTGACGGGCCGGCCACATGCCGTTGAGCCGGAACCAGCCCGCGGCCGTGACCGCCTGGAGCAGCAGCAGCGGCACGAGCAGCGCGTACGGGCCGACGGCGGCGCCGCCCGCGAGCAGCAGGCCGAGCGCGGCGGTGAGCCCGGCGGGCTGCATGCCGGGCTCGATGACCGGCGAGCGGCCCTCGGCGCGGGCCCGCTGGGCGTCGGTGACCCGGGTGTTGCCGGTGACGGTGGCGGGCCCGTAGGCGGGCTCGCCGGAGGCGGCCTGCGCGGCGGAGGCCTGCGGCTGCGGCGCGGCCTGCACCGGGCGCAGCATCCGGGTCATCGGGTCCTGCTGCGGCTCGGCCTGCGCCTGGGGTACGCCCTGGACCGGCGGGACGACCTGCGTCATCGGGTCCTGGTGCTGGGGCGGCAGGTAGGGCTGCGGGGCCGGCTGGACCTGGGTGTCCCAGGTCTGGCCCTGCCACTGCTGCGCGGCCTCGGCGCCGTGCGGCTGCGGCGCCTGCTGCTGCGCGTACGGGTCGGGCTGCGCGTACGGGTCGGGCTGCGCGTACTGCCCGGACTGCGCGTACCCGTCGTACTGCTGCTCCCCGTACTGCTGGTGCCCGTACTGCTGGTGCCCGTGGGGGTCGGCGCCCCCGTACTGCTGTTCCGGGTACGGCGGCTGCTGGTGGTTGCTCATCGGGGTCACCCTCCTGCGAACGGCGGGAGCACCTCGACCGTGCCGCCCTCGGCCAGCCGTACCGTCTCATGTTCCCGGGTGCCGACGGGGTCCCCGTCGATCAGGAACGAGGAACGCTGCAGGACACGCACCAGGTCGCCGGGGTGTCGCGTGCGGGCTCCGGCGAGCGCGTCGGCCAGCGTCTCGGCGTCGTACGGTTCCTCCGCGACACCGGCGGCCGCCTTGGCCGCCGCCCAGTAGCGGATCGTGCCCTGTGCCATGGACGCCCCTCCTCTTCGTGCGGTGCGGTCGGCGTCTATTCTGCGGCACCCGTGACGGCCGCCCGCGCCGCCCAGTCGCCGATCCGGCCGAGCAGCTCGTCGCTCGCCGCGTGCTCGGCGTGCCCCATGCCGGGCTCCAGCCACAGCTCGGCCCCGCCCTCGGCCGCCGCCGCCAGCATCCGCGGGTGGTCGACCGGGAAGTACGGGTCGCTGTCCCCGTGCACGACGAGCAGCGGGGTCGGCGCGATCAGCGGCACCGACTCGACCGGCGACAGCGGCACCGGGTCCCAGTCGTAGGGGTGGATGCGGGTGCGCAGCCCGAGCCGGCCCACCATGCGTCCGGCGGGCCGGGTGACGACCCAGTGGAGGCGGCGCATCGGGGCCGTGCCGCGGTAGTACCAGCGGGCCGGGGCGCTCACCGCGACGACTCCGTCGGTCCGTGCCTCCGTGCGCCCCCGGTGCAGCGCCGCGTGCCGCAGCACCACGGAACCGCCCATCGAGAAGCCGACCGTCACGACGCGCGTGTGCCCGAGCGAACGCGCCCACTCCACGGCCGCCGCGAGGTCGAGCACCTCCCGGTCGCCGACGGTGGACCGCCCGCCGGAGCGCCCGTGGCCGCGGAAGGAGAACGTGACGACCGCCGCACGCTGGGCGAACACGCCCGCGGCGCGGCGCACGTGGGGCCGCTCGAGATCGCCCGTGAAGCCGTGCGCGAGCACGATCGCGAGGTCGCCCGACGGGCCGGTACCGGGCTCGTAAGCCGCCTCGATCGCGATCGCGTCCTGTGTCCGCAGCGTCGCGCGGCGTGGCCGTTCAGTGACCGGCCGCACAGAAGAACCTCGCTCTTCACCTGCCGGACGCCGATTCATGTGGGCTATTCTGCTGGACAGAGGACTCGGGCAATGCAGCCCCCGAGTCCTTTTGTGCGTTCTGGCTCGTTGTATACGAACGAGAACGCACGGGTCCGGGGCGCGGGCCCGAGCAGTACCGGCAGTACGCGCATCAGTACGAAGCAGTGCCGAAAACGTCCTCGCAGGGACCGAGGAGGAACCAGACGTTATGGGCGAGCGAACCGTGCACGAACGTATGACGACCCGGGCAGGTGGGGTGTGATGAGCTCTCTGCTGCTCCTCACCAATGCCCTCCAACCGTCGACGGAGGTGCTCCCCGCCCTCGGCCTGCTCCTGCACAACGTGCGAGTGGCCCCCGCGGAGGGCCCCGCCCTCGTCGACACCCCCGGCGCCGACGTGATCCTGATCGACGGCCGCCGCGACCTTCCCCAGGTGCGCAGCCTGTGCCAGCTCCTGCGCTCCACCGGGCCCGGCTGTCCGCTGGTGCTCGTGGTGACCGAGGGCGGCCTCGCCGCCGTCACCGCCGACTGGGGCATCGACGACGTCCTGCTCGACACCGCGGGTCCCGCCGAGGTGGAGGCACGGCTGCGGCTCGCGATGGGCCGCCAGCAGATCGTCGCCGACGACTCCCCGATGGAGATCCGCAACGGCGACCTGTCGGTGGACGAGGCGACCTACAGCGCGAAGCTCAAGGGGCGGGTCCTCGACCTCACCTTCAAGGAGTTCGAGCTCCTGAAGTACCTGGCGCAGCACCCCGGCCGGGTCTTCACGCGCGCGCAGTTGCTCCAGGAGGTCTGGGGGTACGACTACTTCGGCGGCACCCGCACCGTGGACGTCCACGTGCGGCGGTTGCGCGCCAAGCTGGGCCCCGAGCACGAGTCGCTGATCGGCACCGTGCGCAACGTCGGCTACCGCTTCGTCACGCCGGAGAAGCCGGACAAGGGCGAGAAGGCCGACACGGCAGACAAGGCGAACACGGCCGGCAAGCCCGGTGAGGGCGGTCGGGGCGCCGCGGCGGAGAAGTCCGGCGCGGACCGGACCGTGTCCCCGCGAAAGGCGGACGAAGCGGGCAGCCCGGCCGTCGCGGGCGGCCGTCCGGTCCGGGCCAAGTCCTGAGGGCGGGGCGCACGCCCTGCCCGCAGACGGGTCCATCCGCGTAGACTCCGCGCGTGGCCAAGGTGACTCGGGACGACGTTGCGCGACTGGCGGGTACTTCGACCGCCGTCGTGTCCTACGTGATCAACAACGGACCCCGGCCGGTCGCCCCGGCCACGCGCGAGCGGGTGCTCGCCGCGATCAAGGAGCTGGGGTACCGGCCCGACCGGGTCGCCCAGGCCATGGCCTCGCGGCGCACGGACCTCATAGGCATGATCGTGCCGGACTCGCGCCAGCCGTTCTTCGCGGAGATGGCGCACGCCGTCGAACAGGCGGCGTCCGAGCGCGGCAAGATGGTCCTCGTCGGGAACTCGGACTACGTCGCCGACCGTGAGGTGCACTACCTGCGCGCCTTCCTCGGCATGCGGGTCTCCGGCCTGATCCTCGTCAGCCACGGTCTCGACGACCACGCGGCGAGCGAGATCGAGGCCTGGGACGCCCGCGTCGTGCTGCTGCACGAGCGGCCCGAGGCGATCGACGACGTCGCCGTCGTCACGGACGACCTGGGCGGCGCCCAGCTCGCCACCCGCCACCTCCTGGAGCACGGCTACGCGTACGTGGCGTGCCTCGGCGGCACCGCGGACACCCCGTCCGTCGGCGACCCGGTGTCCGACCACGTCGAGGGCTGGCGGCGCGCGATGGGCGAGGCCGGCCTGGACACCGAGGGGCGGCTCTTCGAGGCCCCGTACAACCGCTACGACGCGTACCGGGTGGCGCTCGAGCTGCTGGCCGGCCCGGACCGGCCGCCGGCGATCTTCTGCTCGACGGACGACCAGGCCATCGGCGTGCTGCGGGCCGCGCGCGAGCTGCGTATCGAGGTGCCGGGCGAGCTGGCCGTCGCCGGGTTCGACGACGTGAAGGAGGCGGGGCTCACCGACCCGCCGCTGACCACGGTCGCCTCGGACCGCTCGGCGATGGCACGGGCCGCCGTGGACCTCGTGCTGGACGACTCGCTGCGGGTCGCGGGGTCCCGGCGCGAGCGGCTCAAGCTGTTCCCGTCGCGGCTGGTGGTCCGGCAGTCCTGCGGCTGCGCCTGATCCCGTGACGGCCCTCGCCGGGTCGTCTTTATATCGGGCAAACAGGCTTCTGCCGGGACTCTCAGGGCACACTCAGCCTGCTCTCATGTACGCGCCACAGGCTTACCGACATGACCGAGAGCTTCCGCCGCAGCGGCGAGTACCCCGAGGACACCAGCCGGCAGCAGTCCCCGTACTCCGGGAGCGTGCCGCCCTCCGAGGACCGGGCCGGTGCCTGGCCTCCTCCGCCCGCGTACGACCCGGCGCAGCCGGTCAGCGTCGCGCCGGGCACCACGGTGTGGCCCGCGAGCGGCGGCAGCGGTGCCGGGGGCCACGGCGGCGACCCCACCGCGCGGTTCGCGGCCCCCGGCGCCGAGCCGCCCGCCCCGGGCACGCCCGCCCCGCACGCCGGGCCCGAGCGGAGGAAGAAGCGCCTCAGGGGCCCGGTCGGGCTGCTCGCGGCCGTGGCCGTCGCCGCGGCGGCGGTCGGCGGCGGCACCGCCTACGCCTTCCAGCAGCTGACCGGCTCGGACACCACCGCCTCCAGCTCGACCAGCACCGCCGTCGTGCCGAGCAGCAAGCGCGGCACCGTCTCGGGGGTCGCGCAGGCGGTCAGCCCCTCGATCGTCGAGGTCAACGCGACACTGAGCAACGGCTCCTCGACCGGCTCGGGCGTCATCCTCTCCGGCGACGGCGAGATCGTCACCAACAACCACGTCATCTCGGGCGCCTCCTCGATCAAGGTACGGACGAGCGACGGCAAGACGTACACGGCCGACGTCGTCGGCACGGACGCCAAGAAGGACCTCGCGCTCATCAAGCTCCAGAACGCCTCGGGGCTCAAGGCGGCCACCCTCGGCGACTCCGACGGTGTCTCGGTCGGCGACGAGGTCGTCGCCATCGGGTCCCCCGAGGGCCTGACCGGCACCGTCACCAGCGGCATCGTCTCCGCGCTCGACCGCGACGTGACCGTGTCGACGGACGAGAGCCAGCAGCAGCAACAGCAGCAGGGCGGCGGCGACGGCCGGTGGCCCTTCGAGTTCGGCGGCCGGGAGTTCAACGGCGACACCGGCTCGTCCACCACGACGTACAAGGCGCTGCAGACCGACGCGTCCCTCAACCCGGGCAACTCCGGCGGCGCGCTCATCGACATGAACGGCAACATCATCGGGATCAACTCCGCGATGTACTCCGCCGCTTCGGACTCCTCGTCGTCCTCGTCGAGCGCGGGCAGCGTCGGCCTCGGCTTCGCCATCCCCGTCAACACGCTCAAGGCGGACCTCGACACCCTGCGCGCGGGCGGCTCCGACAGCTGACCCCGCGCCTCCGGCACCCTCAGGAGGACCCGATGACCCCGACCGTCCACCCGCATCCGGCGACCGCCCACGGCCCCGCCGACACCGGTCTCGCCCTCGCCGTCGCCGCGCTCCTGCGGCCGGCGGCGGGGCGGGCCCCCGAACTCGTCCCGCCGGTGGCGGCGCGCCGTGCCGCACGCGGCCGGCGGGCGGCCGTGCGAGGCTGAGCACCGGCCCGTACGTCCCCCTCCAGCTTCCAGGACAGGAACAGCAGCCCATGAGCCCCGCCGACGGCGACCGCGACGCGCAGCACCGGATCCTCATCGTCGACGACGAGCCCGCGGTGCGGGAGGCGCTCCAGCGCTCCCTCGCCTTCGAGGGCTACGCCACCGAGGTCGCCGTCGACGGCGCGGACGCGCTGGACAAGGCCGCCGCGTACCGGCCCGACCTCGTGGTCCTCGACATCCAGATGCCGCGCATGGACGGGCTGACCGCGGCCCGCAGGCTGCGGGCCACCGGCGCCACCACCCCGATCCTCATGCTGACGGCGCGCGACACCGTCGGCGACCGTGTCACCGGTCTCGACGCGGGCGCCGACGACTACCTGGTCAAGCCGTTCGAGCTGGACGAGCTGTTCGCCCGGGTGCGGGCGCTGCTGCGGCGCAGCGGGTACGCGGCCGCGGCGACCGGCGCACCGGACGACTCCGACGTGCTGGCCTTCGCCGATCTGCGGATGGACCCGGCGACCCGCGAGGTGACGCGCGGCGAGCGGACCGTCGAGCTGACCCGCACCGAGTTCACCCTGCTCGAGATGTTCCTGGCGCACCCGCGTCAGGTGCTGACCCGTGAGCAGATCCTGAAGGCGGTGTGGGGCTTCGACTTCGAGCCGTCCTCGAACTCGCTCGACGTCTACGTCATGTACCTGCGCCGCAAGACGGAGGCGGGCGGCGAGCCGCGCCTCGTGCACACGGTGCGGGGCGTGGGGTACGTGCTGCGCGCGGGCGGGGCGGAGTGAGCGGGTGGCTGCGCCGGCTGCGCGGGCTGCCGCTGCGGTCCCGGCTCGCGCTCCTCGTCGCGGCGGCGGTGGCGGCCGCGGTCGCCGCGGTCGCGGTGGCCTGCTGGTTCATCACCGGTGAGCAGCTGCGCGGGCAGATGGACAACGAGCTGCGCAGCCAGGTCGGTTCGCTGAGCCAGAGCCGCGCCCAGACCACCGGGCTGCTCAACTGCACGGCGGTCGGCCCGCGCCAGCCCGATCTGCCCGGCCCCACCATCCAGCTGATCAACGCCTCGGACGGCACGGTCTGCACCTGGCGCGGCACGTCGCCGATCCCCGCGCAGAAGTCCGACCTGGCGGTGGCGAAGGGCACCAGCGACCGGGCCCTGCACACCACCGACGCCGAGGACGGCACGTCGATGCGCGTGCTCACGGTGCCGGTGAGCACGGGCGGCCCGGACAGCACCCGGTACCCGGACATCGCCGTGTCCCTCGCCAGCCCCATGGCCGAGGTGACCCGCCCGCTGACCCGGCTGGCCTGGATCCTCCTCGTCGTCGGCGGCATCGGCGTCCTCGGCGCCGGAGCGGCGGGGCTGTGGATCGCCCGGACCGGGCTGCGCCCCGTCGACGAGCTGACCGACGCGGTCGAGCACGTGGCCCGCACCGAGGACCTCACCGTGCGGATCCCCGTCGAGGGCGACGACGAGATCGCGCGGCTGTCCGCGTCGTTCAACTCCATGGCCGCCTCGCTCGCCGCCTCCCGCGACCTGCAACAGCAGCTGATCGCCGACGCGGGCCACGAGCTGCGCACCCCGCTGACCTCGCTGCGCACCAACATCGAGCTGCTCACCCGCAGCGAGGAGACCGGCCGGGCGATCCCGTCGGCCGACCGTGCGGCGCTGATGGCCTCGCTCAAGGCGCAGATGTCCGAGCTGGCCGCGCTCATCGGCGACCTCCAGGAACTGTCGCGCTCCGGCCTGACCGGCGACGACGCCCCGCTCAAGGTCGTGTCGCTGCACGACACGGTGCGCAGCGCGGTCGAGCGGGCCCGGCTGCGCGGCCCCGAGCTGACCGTGACGGCCGAGCTGGCCCCCTGGTACGTGCGGGCCGAGCCGGCGGCACTGGAGCGGGCGATCGTGAACCTGCTGGACAACGCCGTGAAGTTCAGCCCCGACCGGGGCACCGTCGAGGTCCGCCTGATGCGCGGCACGCTCACCGTGCGGGACCACGGCCCGGGCATCCCCGCGGAGGAACTGCCGTACGTCTTCGACCGGTTCTGGCGCTCGCCGACCGCGCGGGCGCTGCCGGGCTCGGGGCTCGGCCTGTCGATCGTGGCCCGCACCGTGGAGTCGGTCGGCGGCGAGGTGGCGCTCGCGGCGGCGTCCGGCGGCGGCACGGTCGCCACGATGACGCTGCCGGGGGCGCCGACGCCGCCGCCCGAACTGCCTCAGTGACGTCTCACGGGCCGTGCCGCGCGCAGGTCAGCGGCCGAAGCCGAGGCCGGCCCCGGAGAGCGTGACCCGGATGCCGTCCTTCTCGACGGCGACGTCCTTGAGCCGTACGTAGCCCTGGTCGCGGGGCAGTTCGGGCAGCCGGAACGCGAGCGAGAGCCGGTCGGCGAGCGCGGGCCGGGTCAGCCGGGACAGGCCGTCGAGAAGGGCCGGATCGAGCCCGAGCTTCTTCAGCAGCCAGGGGTGTCGCAGCGCGATGTCGATCAGGTTCATGTCCATGACGCGGTGCACGAAGCGGGGCGAGCCGGTGAGCTCGCTGAGCTTGGTGTCGCTGGTCAGGGCTGCGCGGACCGCGCGCTCCGGCACACCGATGCGGTGCACGAGCGCGGGGATGGAGAGCAGCCGCCGTGCCTTGTCGGTCTCCTCGGTGATCCGGGCGACCGAGCTGCGGCTCAGGTGCAGGCCCTCGGTGGAGGAGGTGCCGGGGCGGTAGGTGGCGAGGTCGCCGATGCGCAGGCTCATGCCGTCGATGTCGGTGCTGATGCCGGTGGTGCCCAGGCGCCGGATGGTGGCGTCGGCGCGCACCTGGAGCGCGTGCCCGGCGACGGGCAGGGTGCCGCGGGCCAGCACCCGGTCGCGGCCGTGGCCGGTGAAGGTGACCTGGGAGGCGCCCAGTTCGCGGTTCATGTCGGCGAAGCTGAGCAGTACCTCGCCGTTCATGGCGTCGGCGTGGGCGCCGCTGATGTCGGTCGGTCCCGAGCCGGTGAGGCGCACGTCGCGGACGGTCGCGGAGACTTCGGCGAGGGTGACGCGGTCGGCGGCGACGTCGGGGACGGTGACCTTCATCTCGTCGACGCGGCGGTCGGCGAGCTGGA
>NZ_WWIA01000645.1 GCF_009870065.1 Streptomyces sp. SID5785
CCGGACCCGCTGGCCGTCCGCGCGCACGTTGTCGGGGCCGCGGCCCGCGGTGCGGGGCCAGCGCAGCACGGCGCGGTCGACGCCGAGCCGCCGCCCGGGGTCCCAGCCCGCCGCCGCCAGGTCCTGGGCGGAGAGCGAGCCGCCCGCGCCGTCGAAGTCGGCCTCGTCCGGGGCCCGGTCGTCGCTGACCGCCCTGTTGTCGAAGAGCCGCTCCAGGGGGAGCGGCACGGGTCTGTGCGGTGCGGCCGCGGCCGCCGTGACGGGGGTGAGCCCCGCGCAGACGGCCAGCAGGACGGCGGTTCCCCAGGTACGTCGGCGCACGGCCGGCTCCCTCCGTGGTGCGGCTGAGTGGTGCGGCTGGCGTGACAGGTGCGCCACGAACGTAGGAAGCGGGCAGGGGCACGTCAACGAGGCGCGGATGAAGGTGACGCGAACGGGCCTGGAACTGCGGGTCCGCGTGCCGGGTGGTGCACGGCCCGGAGCGAGTGCGAGGCTGGACGGTATGAAGATCCCTTTCCTGGACAACCACCGCAAGAAGCACGAGTCCGCCCCGGCCGGCGGGGGACCGGGTGCGAGCGGGGCAGGAGAGGCCGGAGGCCTCGCCGAACTGCTCTCCGAATGTGAGCTGCTGCGGTCCCAGGCCTATGGCGCCGGGATCGAACTCGACGACTCCGTCGGCTCGTTGGAGGCGCTCGACCAGCTCGTGCCGCGCTGGCGCGAGGACCCCGAGGTGCTGCCCTGGCTCGGCAACGACGCGGGCCTGTACGTCGGGACGGTCCTGGTGCGCCATGTGCCGGGCGCCGCCTGGGTGATCAGGCCCGACGGGCAGCCCGTGGTCCGGCTGGAGAACGGCCGCGAGATCGAGGTCGTCGCCGCCGGCCAGGAGTGGGCGGAGAGCGGCGCCCCCGAACTCTCCCAGTTCTACGCCGAGACCGCCGAGTCCTAGGCCGTGTCCGTAAACTCCCTCCTGCCGGGCGACGCCTGGCACGCACTCTCGCCGCACCGGGCGTAAGGCCGAGTACATCCAGTACGAGGCCTTGCACCCGGCACGCCGAGAGCACGCACCAGACGCCGCCCGGCCCGCCCTCCGGGCGGACGGAGGGACTTTACGGACACGGCCTAGGTCCTGTCTTCACGCCCCCGGGCGTGTCCCGGGCGCGTCCATCGAGCCCGTTCCTCTCCCGCGGCCGGTGGGCGGTCCATCCGCAAATACGGTTTATGCCCATCAGTGCGTGTCGTCTCCTGAGCCCCAGATGCGCGTGGATAGTTTGCGCGGACCGAGACAGCTGAGAGTGGGCAGGACTGCCATGGCCGTCGATCCGTTGATCGAGCTGCGTGACGTGAACAAGTACTACGGAGAGCTCCATGTCCTCCAGGACATCGATCTCACCGTCGGCAAGGGGGAGGTGGTGGTGGTCATCGGCCCTTCGGGGTCGGGCAAGTCGACGCTGTGCAGGACGATCAACCGTCTGGAGACCATTCAGTCGGGCACCATCAGGCTCGACGGCAAGCCGCTGCCCGAGGAGGGCAAGGCGCTCGCGCAGCTGCGCGCCGAGGTCGGCATGGTCTTCCAGTCCTTCAACCTCTTCGCGCACAAGACGGTCCTGCAGAACGTCTCGCTGGCCCAGGTGAAGGTCAGGAAGCGCAAGAAGGAGGAGTCCGAGCAGCGCTCCCGCGAACTCCTCGACCGGGTCGGACTCGCGGCCCACGCCGACAAGTTCCCCGCGCAGCTCTCCGGCGGCCAGCAGCAGCGCGTGGCCATCGCCCGCGCCCTCGCCATGGACCCCAAGGCCCTGCTCTTCGACGAGCCGACCTCCGCGCTCGACCCCGAGATGATCAACGAGGTCCTCGAGGTCATGCAGCAGCTCGCCCGCGACGGCATGACGATGGTCGTGGTCACCCACGAGATGGGCTTCGCCCGCACCGCCGCCGACCGCGTCGTCTTCATGGCCGACGGGAAGATCGTCGAGGACCGCGCCCCCGAGGACTTCTTCACCCACCCGGAGAGCGAGCGCGCCCGCGACTTCCTCTCCAAGATCCTCAAGCACTGACGGGGGAGTGCAGCACCACATGATCGCAAAGTCGCTCAGGCTGCTCACCGCCCTGGCGGTGGCCGCCCTGGCCGCCACCGCCTGCGGCAAGGAGGGCACGCCCCCGGTCAAGGGACCGTCGGCCGCCGAACTCCCGCGCTACCGGGTGGCGCAGGGCTTCTCGCTGCCCGACTCGCGCACCTGGAAGAAGGCGAAGAAGCGCGGCCACTTCGTCGTCGGCGCCAAGGAGGACCAGCCCTATCTCGGTGAGAAGAACCCCGCCAACGGCGTCTACTCCGGCTTCGACATCGAGATCGCCAAGATGATCTCCGCCTCGCTCGGCCTGGACCCGAAGAAGATCTCCTTCAAGACGATCGCCTCCGCGAACCGCGAGACGGCCCTGCAGAACGGCCAGATCGACTACTACGTCGGCACCTACACCATCAACGACAACCGCAAGAAGCTCGTCGGCTTCGGCGGCCCCTACTACATGGCGGGCCAGGGACTCCTCGTGCGCACCGACGAGGACGACATCCACGGCCCGCAGGACCTCGCCGGCAAGACCGTCTGCTCGGCGGCGGGTTCCACCCCCTACCAGCGCATCCAGGCCGACTACCCGAAGGCCGACCTCGTCGCGTACGACACCTACTCGGTGTGTGTCGACAACCTGCTGACCTACCAGGTCGACGCCGTCACCACCGACGACGCGATCCTGCTCGGCTACGCGGCCAAGGTGCCCGACGAACTGAAGCTGGTCGGCAAGCCCTTCTCGAAGGAGCCGTACGGGATCGGCGTACCCCGGTCGGACAACGCGCTGCGGTTCGCCGTCGACGACGCGCTCGCCCGGCGGGAGAAGGACGGTGACTGGAAGAAGGCGTACGACGCGACGCTCGGCCTGTCCGGCGTCCCCGCCCCGAGACCGCCCGCCATCGACCGCTACCCGGCGAGCTGAGGACCCGCACCGTGAACGTACTGACCGAAAATTTCTCGACCTACTGGAAGGGCTTCCTCGGTACGGTCGAACTCACCGTCTACGCCTCGGTCCTGGCCCTCGTGCTCGGCTTCCTCATGGCGTCGTTCCGCGTGGCGCCCGTCGGCTCCTTCCGTGCCTTCGGCACCGCCTGGGTCACGGTCCTGCGCAACACCCCGCTGACCCTGCTGTTCTTCGCGGTCCTGCTCGGTCTGCCGCGCTTCGGACTCGTGCTGCCGTTCACCGTGTTCGCCGTGCTCGCGCTGGGCTGCTACACCTCGGCGTTCATCTGCGAGGCGCTGCGCTCCGGCATCAACACGGTCCCCAAGGGGCAGGGCGAGGCGGCCCGCAGCCTCGGCATGACCTTCGGGCAGACGCTGACGCACGTGATCCTGCCGCAGGCCTTCCGGTCGGTGATCCCGCCCGTGGGGTCCACCCTCATCGCCCTCGCGAAGAACTCGGCGATCGCGGGCGCGTTCAGCGTCGTGGAGCTGCTCGGCACGTACAAGACGCTCAGCGAGCTCGGCTTCAACATCATCTGGACGTTCGTCTGGATCGCGCTCGGCTACCTCATCATCACGCTCGCCATCAGCGCGCTCTTCAACATCCTGGAAAAGCGCTGGGGAGTCGCCCGATGAAAGCCCTCGACCACAGCGCCACCGCGCTCTACGACATCCCCGGCCCGAACACCGAGCGCCGCCACCGCCTGTACGGGGTGATCTCCACCCTGATCGTGCTCGCGCTCGTCGGCTGGATCCTCTATCTGCTGTTCGACACCGACCAGTTCACGCGCACCAAGTGGATGCCCTTCGAGTACAAGGGCATCCAGGAGCTGCTGCTGCGGGGCCTCGGCAACACGCTGAAGGCCTTCGCCATCGCCGCCGCGCTCTCCCTCGTGCTCGGCACCGTGCTCGCCGTGGGCCGGCTCTCCGACCACCGGCCGGTGCGCTGGCTGGCCACGCTGTGCGTCGAGTTCTTCCGCGCCATGCCGGTCCTCGTGATGATCTTCTTCATCTACGTGGCGCTGAAGGCCGAGCCGCTGACCGCACTCGTCGCAGGACTGACCCTGTACAACGGCTCGGTGCTCGCCGAGGTGTTCCGCTCGGGCATCAACGCGGTGGAACGCGGCCAGCGCGAGGCCGCGTTCGCGCTCGGCATGCGCAAGACGCAGGTCATGACCCACGTGCTGGTCCCGCAGGCGGTCCGGGCCATGCTGCCCGCGATCATCAGCCAGCTCGTCGTCGCCCTGAAGGACACCTCGCTGGGCTATCTGATCACCTATGAGGAGTTTCTCCACGCCGGGAAGCTGATCGCATCGAACCTCGACTACGATTTGCCCTTCATCCCCGTGGTGATGGTGATCTCGCCGATCTACATCGGGATGTGCATGCTGCTGTCGTGGCTCGCCCAGTGGGTGTCCAAGCGTCAGCGGCGCAATCCCAAGACCGAGGCCGCGGAGGTCGCCCCGGCCGAACCAGGGACGCTGCTGCCAGGAGTGCAGTAGTCACAGAGCGTCGGCCGTCCACGCCCGGCCGCAGCCGGAGATCACTCCTCGCTCCCGCGAGGAGAAGGTCAGCTGCGTACGCGGCTGGACGGGCCGCCTGCTTGCCGAGGCCGGGCGGGCCCTTGTCGCACTCGTACGCGACGGGGGTACCGCTCATCCTTGGTCTGAGCCCCGCTCCCCGCCACTGCCTCCCGCTCGCTCAGGGGACCGTCCGGCCCGCGCTACTTGGCGCGGTGCGAGGTGCGGGCCGACGTGGACGCCGGCAGCGGCTGCTGGGCCGCGCGGGTCACGTCCGCGACCAGTTCGACGACGTCCGGGCCGTAGGCGCCCGAGTTGACCACCTTCAGAAGCAGCACGAACGCGTTGTTGCCGTGCTTGCGCGCGAGCCGCTCGTGATGGCGGGCCAGATAGCGCGTCGCCGCCTGGTTGGTGATGGGCAGCTGGCCGCAGAACAGGAAGACCGGCCGGGCCTCCCGCGACTCCCCGGCCGTCAGCCGCGCCAGGACCACGTACTCGGTACGGCCCGGCTCCAGCCGGTAGCGCTCCGAGCCGATCTGGAACGCGCCCCGGTCCGGACCCGGCTCCGGATCCGTGTTGACCCGTATCCCGGGCAGCAGGCTCACCATGTGCGCCGCCATCCGGCGGTTGGACGCCGGGCCCCCGACGCAGAACTCGGTGCGCTCGCCGAAGCCCTGCTGGGCCGTGTCGTGCGCGACGACCTGGGCGTGCGCCCCGCAGTCCTTGATCAGGGCCGAGAGCTCCAGGAGAGCGAACACGTCGTGCCGCTTCACCGTCAGCTCGGGGCCGCCCGCGTCGCGGTTCACCACGAGCAGCGACTCCGAGTTGTCGGGCAGACCGAAGAAGGTCTGCTTGCGGCGGAGCCTGCGCTTCCACAGGTAGGTGCGGGCGAGCCAGCCCAGCGAGGCGCTGATGCCCGCTGCGATCAGGCCGAGGACGATGTTGCGCACGTCTTCAGTCATGGGGGCGCACTCTAGCCAACCGACGCACCGGTGTTCGAGGGGGTCCTGACGGTGCCGGACCGTCACGTTACGCTGCGCTGACGCTTGTTGACTGGAGGTACCGATGAGACGTTCAGTTGCACGGAATCTGTCGCTCTGCGCCGGCCTGATGAGCATGGTGGCGGTCGGGGCCGCCGCGCCCCCTTCCTCCGCTTCCTCCGCCGGCTCGGGTGCCCCGTCCAAGGTCCCCGTCGCCACCGGGTACGGCGGCGCCGTCGCGAGCGTCGACGCGGACGCCTCCGCGGCCGGCATCGAGGTCCTCAGGCGCGGGGGCAACGCGGTGGACGCCGCCGTCGCCACGGCCGCCGCCCTCGGCGTCAGCGAGCCCTACTCGGCCGGCGTCGGCGGAGGCGGCTACTTCGTCTACTACGACGCGAAGACGCGCCGCGTCCACACGATCGACGGCCGGGAGACGGCGCCGCTCACCGCGGGCTCCGACCTGTTCCTGGAGAACGGCGAGCCCCTGCCGTTCGCCGACGCCGTCACCAGCGGACTGAGCGTCGGCACTCCCGGCACGCCCGCCACCTGGCAGTCCGCGCTCGACGCATGGGGCAGCAAGGGACTCGGCGCGGTCCTGAAGCCCGCGGAGCGGCTCGCCCGCGACGGCTTCACCGTGGACGACACCTTCCGCTCCCAGGCCGCCGCCAACGAGGAGCGCTTCCGGAACTTCCCGGACACCGCGCGGCTGTTCCTGCCGGGCGGCCGGCTGCCGGAGGTCGGCTCCACCTTCCGCAACCCCGACCTCGCGCGCACCTACGCCGAACTGGCCCGCAAGGGCGTCGGCGCGATCTACCGCGGTGACATCGGCGCCGACGTCGTGAAGACGGTCAACGCGCCGCCCGTCGACCCCGCCTCCGGCTACGAGGCCCGCCCGGGCGACCTGTCGGCCAAGGACCTGCGGGCCTACGCCGCCAGGTTCCAGGCCCCGACCCGCACCTCCTACCGTGGGCTCGGCGTGTACTCCATCGCCCCGTCCTCCTCGGGCGGCACCACGGTCGGCGAGGCGCTCAACATCCTGGAGCGCACCGACCTGTCGAAGGCCTCGAAGGCCCGCTACCTGCACCGCTTCATCGAGGCGAGCCGGATCGCGTTCGCCGACCGCGGCCGCTGGGTCGGCGACCCGACCGCGGAGGACGTGCCCACGAGGCAGCTGCTCTCGCAGCGCTTCGCCGACGCACGCGGCTGCCTGATCAAGGACGACGCGGTGCTCACCAGCCCGCTCGCCCCCGGCGACCCCCGCCACCCCGGGACCTGCGGCCGGACCGGCGACCGCGCCGCACCGACGACGTACGAGGGCGAGAACACCACGCACCTCACCGTCGCCGACCGGTGGGGCAACGTCGTCGCCTACACCCTCACCATCGAGTCCACCGGCGGCAGCGGCATCACCGTGCCCGGCCGCGGCTTCCTGCTCAACAACGAGCTGACGGACTTCTCCTTCGCCCCCGCGAACCCGGCGGTCCACGACCCGAACCTGCCGGGTCCCGGCAAGCGGCCACGCTCGTCCATCGCCCCGACCATCGTGCTGGACAAGGCGAACCGGCCGGTCGTCGCCGTCGGCTCGCCCGGCGGCGCCACCATCATCACCACCGTGCTGCAGACCCTGACCGGTTTCCTCGATAGGGACCTGCCGCTCGTCGACGCCATCGCCGCCCCGCGCGCCAGCCAGCGCAACGCCGCACAGACCGAGCTCGAACCCGGCCTGTACGACAGCCCGTTGCGCACACGGCTCGAGGCGATCGGGCACTCCTTCAAGGCCAACCCCGAGATCGGCGCCGCCACCGGCGTCCAGCGGCTGCCCGACGGGAGGTGGCTGGCCGCCGCCGAGAAGGTACGGCGCGGGGGCGGCTCGGCGATGGTCGTCACCCCGGGGCGCTGAACCCGCCGGCGGGCCCGGATCGGCCCACGGGATGCAGTCCGTGGGCCGATGACCGGGCCCGCCGCCGCTCGTACGCTCATCGGCATGAGCAAGACGACCGGCTCCCGTGGAGCCGCCGCCTGGTGCGGACTCGCCCTGTATCCCGTCGTGCTGACCTTGCCGCTGTTCGGCAGTGCGAGCACGCTGCCGCTGCTGCGCGCCCTCGGCGTGACGCTCTGCGCCGTGCTCCTGGTGGGCGTGGCCCGGCGGATGCCGCTGCTCGCGCTCGCCGTGCTGCTGGTCGGCACCCTCGCGGCGACCGCCGCGCAGCCAGGATCCGTCCACCCCTCCCCGGCGGGCGGCCTCCCGGCGAGCGGTTTCCCGGACGGCGTCGACGGGCGGGGCACGACACTCCTGGCCTTCCTCGCCGCCGACCTCGTGCTCGGTCTTCTGGTCGCCCGGCGGCCCCGCCGTCAGTGGGTCGCCGGAGTGCTCCTGAGCCTGGTGGCGCAGGGCGCCGGCATCGCCGGGTTCGCGTCCCCCGAGAACCAGGTCGCGCTCCTCGTCATCGCTCTGCTCGCGGTGCTCGTCTCCTGCATGGCCGGGCTCGTCGCCCGCGAGCGCAGCGAGCACGCCGACGCCCTGCGCGACCGCGCCGTCAGCGAGGCCGTCACCGCCGAACGGCTGCACATCGCGCGGGAGTTGCACGACATGGTCTCGCACGGGATCGGGGTGATCACCATGCAGTCCGGGGTCGCCGCACGCGTCGTCGAGACGCGCCCCGCCGAGGCCCGCGCGGCACTGGAGGCGATCGAGCAGACCGGCCGCGAGACGCTGCGGGGTCTGCGCCGCGCCCTCGTCGCCCTGCGACGGGCCGATTCCGAGGCGGACGCGCCGCTCGCCCCCGCCACCGGCCTCGCCGATCTCGACGCGCTGGTCGAGCGTGCCGCCGGTGAGGGCGTCCGGGTCGACCTGGAGCGCACCGGCGCCGAGGCCGCGCTGCCGTCCGACGTCGACCGCAGCGCGTACCGCATCGTGCAGGAGGCCCTGGCCAACGTGGTCCGGCACGCGGGCGTCGCCACCTGCCGTGTCACCGTCCGCCGCGCGGAACGCGATCTGTTCCTGGAGATCGTGGACGCGGGGCGGGGCGCCGGTGCACGATCGTCGGGCGCCGGGTTCGGGATCACGGGGATGGGGGAGCGGGTGCGACTGCTGCACGGGGAGTTCAGCGCGGGACCGCGGCCGGAGGGCGGCTTCCGGGTGGCGGCGCGGATACCGCTGCCGCTGCCGGGGGAGCCGGCGTGACGGCGGCGCGGGTCCGGGTGCTGCTCGTCGACGACCAGCCGCTGGTGCGCTCCGCGCTGCGCACCCTGATCGGCGACACGGCGGACCTGGAGGTGGTCGGCGAGGCGGGCGACGGCGCTCAGGCGGTGGCGCGCGCGGCCGAACTGACGCCCGACGTGGTGGTGATGGACATCCGGATGCCCGGCGTCGACGGGATCGAGGCGACCCGGCGCATCATCGCGTCCGGGCAGGGCGCCCGGGTCCTCGTCCTGACCACGTTCGACGAGGACGACTACGTGTACGGTGCGCTGCGCGCGGGCGCCGCCGGGTTCGCGGTGAAGGACATGCCGCTGGACGACCTGCTGGCCGCGATCCGGATCGTCGCCGCGGGCGACGCGCTCATCGCGCCCGGCGTCACCCGGCGCCTGATCGCCGACTTCGTGGGCCGTGGCGGACCCGTCGCCGCGCGCGGGTCCCGGCCGGTCGAGGGGATCACCGAGCGCGAACGCGAGGTGCTCACCCTGGTGGGGCTCGGCCGCTCCAACCAGGAGATCGCCGGGGAGCTGTTCATCAGCGTCGCCACCACCAAGTCCCACGTGGCCCGTCTCTTCACCAAGCTCGGTGCCCGCGACCGGGTGCAACTGGTGATCACCGCGTACGAGTTGGGCCTGGTCGCGCCCGGCCGCTGATCGCGCCGGTCCCGCCTCACCGCCTTCGCCGCCCCCGGCCGCTCGCGCGGGCGCCTGCCCGGTGCCCGGGCCGCGGCTCCGTACACCCGGGGGACGTACGCCGCCCGGTGTGTCGCCCCGTGCCTCCGCCACCCGCACCCCGGCGACCGGAACGCTCCATGGCGACACCCCCACGCCAAGGAGGTCACCGGTGGACCCCAGACCCGTCCTGCGCACCGGAGCCGCAACCGTCCTGATCGCGATGGCCACCGCCTGCTCCGCGTCCGGACCCGAGAACGTCCCGAAGGTCACCGGCGCCGCAGGCACCCGGCCCGTCATCACCATCCCGGACCGGCCCGCGCCGCGGGACGCCCGGCTCGAGGTGCTGCGCGACGGCACCGGACCGGCGGTGCGCCAGGGGCAGGTCGCCGTCACCGACGTCGAGATGCGCAGCTGGGAGGGGAAGAAGGAGCTGCTCAGCTCCTGGGGCCTGGCCCAGCCGAGAACCGTCTCCCTCACGGGCGCCCGGACCGCCCGGACCTGGGCCGGAGCCCTGGTCGGCCGCAAGGCGGGCAGCCGGGTCCTGATGGTGGCCCCGGCGGGCGGCGGCCGCCCGGGCACGGACGCGCAGGCCGCGGCGGTCGCCCGGCTCGGGCCGGACGACCACATGGTCCTCGTCTTCGACCTGATCGGCGGCTACGACCGCGACCAGCGGGTGCCGTCCCTGCACGGCAACGGCGCCATGCCGGGCCCGTCCGGGACGCGGGACGCCAAGGCGCTCGTCGACTTCGGGTCGGGCGCCGCTCCGAAGGTGGTCAGCTGGGGCGCGGGCCCGCCGGCCCGGCTGCAGGTGCGCACGCTCAGCGAGGGCCGGGGCCCGGTGCTCCAGGACCGGGACGTGGCCGTGCTGCAGTACGCGGGCTGGGCCTGGGGCGACGGCCGGCCCTTCGGCTCGACGTACGGCGCGAGCGGCCCGCGCGGCGTGGTCCTCGACCGGCCCGCGCTCCTGCCCGGGATGTACGAGGCGCTCAAGGGGATCCGGGTCGGCACCCGGCTGCAGATCGCCGTGCCGCCCGGGTTCCGGCCCGACTTCCGGCGCACCCCGGGCGGCCTCGAACAGCCGCCCGGGGTCCCGGTGCTCTACGTCGTGGACGTCCTCGACCGGCAGGACCGCTGAGCCGCCCCGACCGGCCCCGGGCCCGGTCCGCGCGGCTCAGAGCGCGGTCAGGACGCGCGGCCCGGCCGCGGTGATCGCGACCGTGTGCTCGGCGTGCGCGGCGCGGCTGCCGTCGTTGGTGCGCAGGGTCCAGCCGTCCGGCGCCTCGTGGTAGCCGTCGGTGCCGCCGGCGATCACCATCGGCTCGATGGCCAGCGCCATGCCGGCCCGCAGCGGCATCCCGCGGCGCGGCCGTCCCTCGTTGGGAACGCCCGGGTCCTCGTGCATCCGGCGCCCGATGCCGTGCCCGCCGAAGCCGTCCGGGATGCCGTACCCGGCGGCGCGGCACACGGTGCCGACGGCGTGCGCGATGTCCCCGATGCGGTTGCCGACGACGGCCGCGGCGATGCCGGCGGCCAGGGCGCGCTCGGCGGTCTCGATCAGCCGGGTGTCCTCGGGGCGTGCGGTGCCCACGGTGAAGCTGACGGCGGAGTCGCCGACCCAGCCGTCCAGTTCCGCGCCGAAGTCGACGGAGACGAGGTCGCCGTCGCGCAGCCGGGTGCGGTCCGGGACGCCGTGCACGATCGCGTCGTTGACGGACACGCACAGCACGGCGGGGAAGGGGGTCGGGGCGAACGACGGACGGTAGCCGAGGAACGGGGAGGAGGCCCCGGCGTCGCGCAGCACGTCGTGCGCGACCTCGTCGAGCTCGAGGAGGGTGACGCCCGGGGCGGCGTACTTGCGGGCGGCGGCCAGGGCACGGGCCACGACGCGGCCCGCCTCGCGCATCGCGTCGATCTGAGGTTCGGTCTTGAGTTCCACCATGCCAATTACTATACCGGTATTTGAATCCGGTAAAGAAATCGGGACTGCGCTAGACTGCTCGCATGGTGCGAACCCCCTTGACCCCCGAAGAGCGCGAGCGCGGCGAGCGGCTCGGCCGGCTGCTGCGCGAGGCGCGCCAGGGCCGCAGCATGACCGAGGTGGCCGCCGGTGCGGGCGTCTCGGTCGAGACGCTGCGCAAGATCGAGACGGGGCGCGCGCCGACGCCGGCGTTCTTCACGATCGCCTCCCTCGCGCGCGAGCTGGGCCTGTCCATGGACGAACTGGTCGTGCTCTGCGCGCTCCAGCCGGTCTGACGGACGCTCCGCTCACCCGCACGGGTGCCAAAACATGATCGTTCGAGCGGGTTGACGACGATGGTCTTGGCAAGCCTCCCGGCCGGGCTTACGTTCGTCCCTCTACGCCCCGGTCTACAGGCGTAGAGGTTCAACGCTGAGGAGCGGCTCATGGCCCACGTCGTACGCGCCGCACTCGTCCAGGCCTCCTGGACGGGCGACACCGAATCCATGATCGCCAAGCATGAGGAGCACGCCCGCGAGGCGGCCCGCCGCGGCGCCCGGATCATCGGCTTCCAGGAGGTGTTCAACGCCCCCTACTTCTGCCAGGTCCAGGAGCCCGAGCACCACCGCTGGGCCGAGCCCGTCCCGGACGGCCCCACCGTGACCCGGATGCGGGAACTGGCCAGGGAGACCGGCCTGGTGATCGTCGCGCCCGTCTTCGAGTCCGCGGGGCCGGGCTTCTTCTACAACACCGCGGCGGTCGTCGACGCCGACGGCAGCTACCTCGGCAAGTACCGCAAGCACCACATCCCGCAGCTGCCCGGCTTCTGGGAGAAGTACTACTTCCGGCCGGGGAACCTGGGCTGGCCGGTCTTCGACACGGCCGTCGGCCGGGTCGGCGTCTACATCTGCTACGACCGCCACTTCCCCGAGGGCTGGCGGCAGTTGGGCCTGAACGGCGCGCAGATCGTGTACAACCCGTCGGCCACCAGCCGGGGCCTGTCCGCCCACCTGTGGCAGCTGGAACAGCCCGCGGCCGCCGTCGCCAACGCCTACTACGTCGCGGCCATCAACCGTGTCGGCATCGAGAGTTACGGCGACGACGACTTCTACGGCACCTCGTACTTCGCCGACCCGCGAGGCCGGCTCGTCGGCGACGCCGCGAGCGACAAGGACGAGGAACTCCTCGTGCGCGACCTGGACCTGGACGTCATCGACGAGGTGCGGCAGCAGTGGGCCTTCTACCGGGACCGCCGCCCCGACGCCTACGAGGGCCTCGTCCGCCCCTGACCTCCCGGCCGCCCCGGCAGCCCGGCCGCCTCCCGCTCCGCGGAATCCGCACCCGCGCACCCGCCGCCTCAGCACGCCCCGCACGCCTCAGCACGCCCCGCACGCCCCGCACTCCGCTCAGCCGTGACCGACGAAGGGACGCCGCAGCCGTGATGACCCCTGACCTCCACGCACGCCACCGCGCGGTCCTGCCCGACTGGCTCGCCCTCTACTACGACCGCCCCCTCGAGCTCACCCACGGCGAGGGCCGGCACGTCTGGGACGCCGACGGCAACCGCTACCTCGACTTCTTCGGCGGCATCCTCACCACGATGACCGCGCACGCCCTGCCCGAGGTCACCAAGGCGGTCGCCGACCAGGCCGCCCGCATCGTCCACTCCTCGACGCTCTACCTCAACCGGCCGATGATCGAACTCGCCGAGCGCGTCGCCCAGTTGTCCGGCATCCCCGACGCGCGCGTCTTCTTCACGACCTCCGGCACCGAGGCCAACGACACCGCCCTGCTGCTCGCCACCGCCCACCGCCGCTCCGGCCAGATCCTGGCGATGCGCAACAGCTACCACGGCCGCTCCTTCTCCGCGATCGGCATCACCGGCAACCGCGGCTGGTCGCCCACCAGCCTCTCCCCGCTCCAGACCCTGTACGTGCACGGCGGCGTCCGCACCCGAGGGCCCTACGCCCACCTGTCCGACGCCGCGTTCACCGAGGCGTGCGTCGCGGACCTGCGCGACATGCTCGGCCAGACCCGCGGCGACGTGGCCGCCCTCATCGCCGAACCGATCCAGGGCGTCGGCGGCTTCACCTCCCCGCCCGACGGCCTCTACGCCCGCTTCCGCGATGTCCTCGCCGAGCAGGGCATCCTGTGGATCTCCGACGAGGTGCAGACCGGCTGGGGCCGCACCGGCGAACACTTCTGGGGCTGGCAGGCGCACGCCGACGCGGGCCCGCCCGACCTGCTGACCTTCGCCAAGGGCATCGGCAACGGCATGTCCATCGGCGGGGTGGTGGCGCGCGCCGACGTCATGAACAGCCTCGACGCCCACTCCATCTCCACCTTCGGCGGCAGCCCGGTCACCATGGCCGCCGGACTCGCCAACCTCTCCTACCTCCTCGAGCACGACCTCCAGGGCAACGCCCGCCGGGTCGGCGGCCTGCTGATCGAGCGCCTGCGCGCGATCGCGGCGACCAACCCCTGCGTTCGCGAGGTGCGCGGCCGGGGCCTGATGATCGGCGTCGAGCTGGTCACTCCCGGCACCGACACGGCGAACCCCGAGGCCGCCTCCGCTGTCCTGGAGTCCTGCCGTGCCGAAGGACTGCTCATCGGCAAGGGCGGCGGGCACAGCACCAGCGTCCTGCGCGTCGCCCCGCCGCTCACCCTCACGGTGGCCGAGGCCGAACAGGGCGCGGCGATCCTGGAGCGGGCGCTGCGGAACGCCGGTGACGGGCCGCCGCGATGACCGCCGCGACGATCCCCGAACACGCCCTGTCCGTGCGGCAGATACTCGCCCTGGAGCGGATCGCCGCCGGAGAGCCCGAGGTGGTCGCCGCCGCCCGGCACCTGGACCGGCCCGTGCGCTGGGTGCACGTCGCCGAGGCGGCCGACGTGGGTGTCATGCTCAGCGGCGGGGAGATGGTCCTCACCACCGGCGTGCTCCTCGCCGGTGACTCCCGCGGCCGGACCGCCTACATCGACTCCCTCGACCGGGCCGAGGCCGCCGCCCTCGTCCTCGGACTCGGCCGCGCCTTCCCGTCCCCGCCGCCCGACATGTGCCGGGCCGCCGAGCGCTGCGGCCTGCCCATGGTCGTCCTGCACCGGCCCTTCCCGTTCGCCGAGCTCACCGAGGAGGTCCAGTCCCGGCTCGTGCGGCGCAAGTACGCCGCGGTCAGCCTCTCCGAGGGCATCCGCACCGCACTGACCGCGCTCATCACCTCCGGCGCCCCGTTGCAGCGCCTCCTCGACGAGATCGCCGCGCACAGCGCCTGCCCCGTCGTCGTCACCAACCTCGCCCACCGGGTCCTCGCCACCGCGGGCGAACGCCCCGCCGTCGACGACGTCCTGCGCGACTGGGACCGCATCGCCCGCCGCCCCGGCGGCGTCGACGGCGACGGCTGGGTCCGGGCCGAACTCGGCGGCCGCGGCGAACGCTGGGGCTCCGTCGTCCTGTGCGGCCACCGCGGTGACGGCGCCTGGGGCCGACTGCTCGCCGACCGCGCCGCCGAGGCCCTCGTCCTGCACCACCTCCTGTCCGGCGCCACCGTCAGCTGGGAGGAGCAGTCCGCCCGCCGCCTGCTCGACGACCTCGTCTCCGGGGCCGTGCCCGCCGCCCGGCTGCTGCCCCGCGCCCGCGCCGCCGGACTCCCCGTCAACCGCCGCACCTTCGTCCCGCTCGTCGTACGCGCCACCGACCCGGCCCGGCTCGACCGCGTCCTGCGGCTGCTCGGCCTGTCCGCCCTCGTCGCCGAGCTCACCGCGCAGACCACCGCCGTCCTGCTCAGCCTCGCCCACGACCAGTCGGCCGAGCAGCTCACCGCGCACTTCGCCGCCCGGCTGCGCGCCGAGACCGGGGCCGCCCCCGTCGTGGCCGCCGGACCCGCGGGGCCCGTCTGGGACGACGTGCCCGAGGGGCTGCGCGAGGCCCTGCACGTGTGCGACGCGGTGGCCGGGGCGCCGCCCGATCTGCCGCCCGTCGTGCGCCTCGGCGACGTACGGCTGCGCGGCCTCGTGCGGATGCTGCGCGACGACCCGCGCGTGCAGTCCTTCGCCGAACGCGAGCTGGACGGACTCCTCGGCGCCGAGGAGTGCGGGACGCTGCTGCCCGTCCTGCGCACCTACCTCGCCACCGGCCGCAACAAGTCCCGTACCGCGCAGCTCCACCACATGAGCCGGCCCGCCCTGTACCGCCGCATCGAGGCGATCGAGGCGCTGCTCGGCGTCGACCTCGACGACTTCGAGGACGCCGCGTCCGTCCACATCGCCCTGCTCGCGCACGACGCGCAGAGCGGGGAGTGACACGGTGGAACGGCATCGGGCGGCGGTCGTGACACGGTGCATCTCGGCGCAGGGGGCCGCGGTTCCTATCGTCTGGGGCACACCCGAGACTTCGGTTCGCCGCCCCCGCAGGAGGTCCCGTTGAGCCCCGTGATCCGCGCCGCGATCTTCCAGACCGCATGGACCGGCGACAAGGAATCCATGATCGAGGTGCACGAGCAGGCCGTGCGCGACGCCGCCGCCCAGGGCGCCCAGGTCCTGTGCTTCCAGGAGCTGTTCTACGGCCCCTACTTCTGCCAGGTGCAGGACCCGGCCTTCTACGCCTACGCCGAGGCGATCCCCGACGGCCCGATCGTGCGCCGCTTCCAGGAGCTGGCCCGCGAGCACCACATCGTCCTCGTCCTGCCCATGTACGAGGAGGAGCAGCCCGGCGTCCTCTACAACACGGCCGCCGTGATCGACGCCGACGGCAGCTACCTCGGCAAGTACCGCAAGACCCACATCCCGCAGGTGAAGGGATTCTGGGAGAAGTTCTACTTCCGCCCGGGGAACTCCGGCTGGCCCGTCTTCGACACGGCCGTCGGCAAGGTCGGGGTCTACATCTGCTACGACCGGCACTTCCCCGAGGGCTGGCGCGCGCTCGGCCTCGAAGGCGCCCAGATCGTCTTCAACTCCTCCGCGACCAGCCGCGGCCTGTCCCGCTACCTGTGGCAGCTGGAGCAGCCGGCCGCCGCCGTCGCCAACGAGTACTTCGTA
>NZ_WWIA01000646.1 GCF_009870065.1 Streptomyces sp. SID5785
GGGGACTGGCTGGCCCTGGACGGCGACGCCTGGCACGTCCAGGACCACGACCCGGTCGCCGCGCGCCTCACCGGGGCGGGGGCCGGCGGCGCGGGCTCCCTCACGGCGCCGATGCCCGGCACGGTGACCGTGGTCAAGGTGGCGGTCGGCGACGAGGTGGCCGCGGGCCAGAGCCTGCTCGTCGTCGAGGCGATGAAGATGGAGCACGTGATCGCGGCCCCGCACGCGGGCGTGGTGACGGAGCTGGACGTGAGCCCCGGCACGACGGTGGCGATGGACCAGGTCCTCGCCGTGGTGAGGGAACCCGACGCGAAGGAGCGCCCCGCGGACGGGCGCCCCGAGGAGGCGGCACGATGACCGACCTGCCGATGACCGTTCCCGCCCGGGACCTCCCCGCAAGGGTGCGGATCCACGAGGTGGGCGCCCGCGACGGCCTCCAGAACGAGAAGACGGCCCTGCCCACGGAGGTCAAGGCCGCGTTCGTCCACCGCCTGGCGGACGCGGGCCTCACGACGATCGAGGCGACCAGTTTCGTCCACCCCCAGTGGGTCCCCCAACTCGCGGACGCCGAGGCCCTGTTCCCCCGGATCCAGGACATCGAGGGGGTCCACCTCCCGGTGCTCGTCCCCAACGAGCGGGGCCTGGACCGGGCGCTGTCCCTCGGCGCGACCCGCATCGCGGTGTTCGCCAGCGCGACGGAGTCCTTCGCCAAGGCCAATCTGAACCGCACGGTGGCGGAGTCCCTCGCCATGTTCGCACCGGTCGTGACGCGGGCGAAGGCCGCCGGGGCGCACGTCCGCGGCTACCTCTCCATGTGCTTCGGCGACCCGTGGGAGGGCGCCGTCCCCGTCCACCAGGTCGTCCGGGTCGCCAAGGCCCTGATGGACCTGGGCTGCGACGAGCTGAGCCTCGGCGACACGATCGGCGTGGCCACCCCCGGCCACGTCCAGGCGCTCCTGTCCGGGCTCAACGAGAAGGGCGTGCCGACGGACGTGATCGGCGTGCACTTCCACGACACGTACGGCCAGGCGCTCTCCAACACCCTCGCGGCGCTCCAGCACGGCGTCACCACCGTCGACGCGTCCGCGGGCGGCCTCGGCGGCTGCCCGTACGCGAAGAGCGCCACCGGCAATCTCGCCACGGAAGACCTCGTCTGGATGCTCGACGGACTCGGCATCGAGACCGGGGTCGACCTCGGCCGTCTCAGCGCCACCAGCGCCTGGATGGCCGGCCACCTGGGCCGACCCAGCCCGTCCCGCACCGTTCGCGCCCTCGTACCCGAGGCCCAGTCCCCGCAGGAGCAGTGACTCAGATGGACCACCACCTCTCCCCCGAGCACGAGGAACTCCGCCGCACCGTCGAGGAGTTCGCCCACGACGTGATCGCCCCGAAGATCGGCGACTTCTACGAGCGGCACGAGTTCCCGTACGAGATCGTGCGCGAGATGGGGCGCATGGGCCTGTTCGGGCTGCCGTTCCCGGAGGAGTACGGCGGCATGGGCGGCGACTACCTGGCGCTGGGCATCGCGCTCGAGGAGCTGGCGCGGGTCGACTCGTCGGTCGCGATCACCCTGGAGGCCGGGGTCTCCCTGGGCGCGATGCCGCTGCACCTGTTCGGCACCGAGGAGCAGAAGCGGGAGTGGCTGCCGCGGCTGTGTTCCGGCGAGATGCTCGGC
This sequence comes from Streptomyces sp. SID5785, assembly GCF_009870065.1. Classification (GTDB taxonomy): domain Bacteria; phylum Actinomycetota; class Actinomycetes; order Streptomycetales; family Streptomycetaceae; genus Streptomyces. The sequence continues at coordinate 1,676 of NZ_WWIA01000646.1, forward strand.
GCGTTCGGCCTGACCGAGCCGGAGGCGGGCTCGGACGCGGGCGGCACGCGCACGACGGCGGTCCGCGACGAGACCACCGGCGACTGGGTGATCAACGGCACGAAGTGCTTCATCACCAACTCGGGCACGGACATCACGGGCCTGGTGACGGTCACCGCGGTGACCGGGCACACCCCCGAGGGCAAGCCGCTGATCTCCTCGGTCATCGTCCCGTCCGGCACCCCCGGCTTCACGGTCGCCGCCCCGTACTCGAAGGTCGGGTGGAACGCGTCGGACACGCGCGAGCTCCACTTCGACGACGTCCGGGTCCCCGCGGCGAACCTGCTGGGCGCGGAGGGCCGCGGCTTCGCGCAGTTCCTGCGGATCCTCGACGAGGGCCGCATCGCCATCGCCGCGCTCGCGACGGGGCTCGCGCAGGGCTGCGTCGACGAGTCGGTGAAGTACGCCAAGGAGCGCAAGGCGTTCGGCCGGGCCATCGGCGGCTACCAGGCGATCCAGTTCAAGATCGCCGACATGGAGATGAAGGCGTACACCGCGCGGCTCGGCTGGCGGGACGCGGCCGCGCGGCTGGTCTCCGGCGAGCCGTTCAAGAAGCAGGCGGCGATGGCGAAGCTGTACTCCTCGACGGTGGCGGTGGACAACGCGCGCGAGGCGACCCAGATCCACGGCGGCTACGGCTTCATGAACGAGTACCCGGTCGCCCGGATGTGGCGGGACTCCAAGATCCTGGAGATCGGCGAGGGCACGAGCGAGGTGCAGCGCATGCTGATCGCCCGCGAACTGGGCCTGACGTCCTGACCGTGCCGGACGGCGACGGGGGCCGCGCCCCGGTCCTGGCGGGCCGACCGGGGGCCGCCCCCTGGACACATCGGGAACTTAGGTTAACCTACCCTCAGTTCCACGACCCCGCCCGGCCGTAGATCCGGCACGTCCGAAAGCAGTCCGTGATGACCGAAGCCCGTCTGTCCCGTCCCACCCGTCGCGGCATCCTCGCCGCCGGCGGCGCCCTCGGCCTCGGTGCCGTGCTCGCCGCCTGCGGTGACGACAGCGGCTCCCGAGACGGCGGAGCGGACGCCGGGAAGAAGGCGGCCTCCGGCCCCTGGTCGTTCAAGGACGACCGCGGCACGAGCGTCAAGCTCGACAAGGTCCCGGCGAACATCGTCGCGTTCACCGGCGTCGGCGCCGCCCTGTTCGACTACGGCGTGCAGGTCAAGGGCGTCTTCGGCCCGACCACGGTCAAGGGCGGCAAGCCCGACGTGCAGGCCGGCGACATGGACGTCTCCAAGGTGACGGTCATCGGCAACGAGTGGGGCCAGTTCAACATCGAGAAGTACGCGGGCCTCGCCCCCGACGTCCTGATCACCACGATGTTCGACGCCGCGGGCACGCTCTGGTACGTCCCGGAGGAGTCCGCGAAGAAGATCGCCAAGCTCGCCCCGAGCGTCGGCATCTCCGTCTACGACCGCAAGCTGGACCAGCCGCTGCAGCGCATGTACGCGCTGGCCGAGTCGCTCGGCGCCGACCTGAAGGCCGACAAGGTCGTCGCGGCGAAGAAGCGCTTCGAGGACGCGGCCGCGCGCCTGCGGAAGGCGGCGAAGGCGCACCCCGACATCAAGGTCCTGGCCGGTTCCGCGAGCCCCGACATCTTCTACGTGTCGGGCACGAACCTCTCGATCGACCTCGAGTACTTCAAGTCGCTCGGTGTGAACTTCGTCGAGCCGACCGAGGCCGCGAAGAAGGAGTCCGGCGGCTGGTTCGAGAACCTGAGCTGGGAGAACGTCGACAAGCACCGGGCCGACATCATCATGATGGACGACCGCGCCCAGGCCATCCAGCCCGCCGACATCGACGAGGCGACCTGGAAGAAGCTCCCCGCGGTCAAGGCCGGCCAGGTCATCGCCCGCTCCCCCGAGCCGATCCTGTCCTACGACAAGTGCGCCCCGCTCCTGGAGAACCTCGCGAAGGCCATCGAGACGGCGAAGAAGGTGTCCTGACCCCATGACCACGACGGCCGAGGCGCCCACCGTGACCCCTTTCCGATTCTTCGATCTGCAAGTGGCACGGACGCGGCGGCTCGGCCCGTCACTGCTCCGCGTCACCTTCACCGGCCCCGAGCTCGACGCCTTCCACGGCGGCGGCCGGGACCAGTCCCTCTCCCTCTTCCTGCCGCAGCCGGGCCAGGACGCCCCGGTGCTGCCCGCCGCCGAACCCGGCGACGACGGCCGCGCCTGGCACGCCGCGTACCGCGCGCTGCCCGACGACGTGCGGGCCGTCATGCGCTCGTACACACTCAGCGGCCAGCGCCGCACCCCGCGGCAGGAGGTCGACATCGACTTCGTGCTGCACACCGGCGACCCGGCCACGGTGGGCCCCGCCTGCCGCTGGGCCGAGGCGGCGCGCCCCGGTGACCGGGTCACGGTGCTCGGTCCGGCGGTCGCCGACAACACCGCCGTGCGCTGCCGGCCGCACGAGGACTTCGACCACATCGTGATGTGGGGCGACGAGACGGCCGTCCCCGCGGCCCTCGGCGTGCTCGCCTGGCTGCCCGCCTCCGTGACCGCGCACGTGTGGCTGGAGGTCCCGCACCGCGAGGACGTCCAGCCGGTGACGACCGCCGCCGACGCCACGGTGACGTGGCTCGTGCGCGACGAGGAGGGCCCCGGCGCCCTCGACGCGCTGCGGGCCGCCGAACTGCCCGCGGCGGCCCGCCCGTACGCGTGGCTGTCCGGCGAGTCCGGGGTGATGCGCGGGCTGCGCCGCCATCTGGTGCGCGAGCGCGGGTACGACAAGCGCGCGGTCACCTTCGTCGGGTACTGGAAGCGCGGCCTGAGCGAGGACGCGCTGCGCGCGCAGCCCGCCGAGGACTGAGGACAACCGCACACCGCACGACGGCAATCCAGCCACTGAGGGCCGATCCGGTCACAGACAGGGGGCGGGGTCGCATGCTCAACTTAGGTTAGGCTAACCTAAGAACGAGTTCGCGACCTCGCCCCTTTGTCCTTCCTCGTCCGTCCCCGCACCTTTCCTGCCCCACCCGGGAACACCCTCATCCCCACCCGGAGGAACCGTCCATGCGCTCGCACCTGCTCAATGACACGACCGCGGAGCTGTACCGCAGCTCCGTGACCGAGGGAATCGAGCGGGTGGCGGCCAGACTCGCCACCACCACGCGGCCGTTCACCGGCGTCACCCCCGACGCCCTCGCCCCGGCCATCGACGCCGTCGACCTCGACTCGCCGCTGCACGACACCATCGCCGTGCTCGACGAACTGGAGGACGTCTACCTCCGCGACGCCGTCTACTTCCACCACCCCCGCTACCTCGCCCACCTCAACTGCCCGGTCGTCATCCCCGCCGTGCTCGGCGAGGCGATCCTGTCGGCCGTCAACTCCTCCCTCGACACCTGGGACCAGTCGGCCGGCGGCACCCTCATCGAGCGCAAGCTCATCGACTGGACGGCGGCCCGCATCGGGCTCGGCCCCACCGCCGACGGCGTCTTCACCTCCGGCGGCTCGCAGTCCAACCTCCAGGCGCTGCTCATGGCACGCCAGGAGGCCAAGACCGACTCCCTGGACCGGCTGCGCGTCTTCGCCTCCGAGGCCGCCCACTTCAGCGTCCAGAAGTCGGCGTCGCTGCTCGGCCTCGGACCGCAGGCCGTCGTGCCGATCCCTGTCGACCGCAGCAAGCGCCTGCAGACCGTGGCACTCGCCGCCGAGCTGGAGCGCTGCCGCCAGGACGGCCTCGTCCCCATGGCCGTCGTCGCGACCGCGGGCACCACCGACTTCGGCTCCATCGACCCGCTGCCCGAGATCGCCGAGCTGTGCGACCGGTACGGCACCTGGATGCACGTCGACGCGGCCTACGGCTGCGGACTGCTCGTGTCGCCGCAGCACCGCGACCGGCTCGACGGCATCGAGCGCGCCGACTCGGTCACGGTCGACTACCACAAGTCCTTCTTCCAGCCGGTCAGTTCGAGCGCGATCCTGGTCCGCGACCGGGCCACGCTGCGGCACGCCACCTACCACGCGGAGTACCTCAACCCGCGCCGCACCGTCGCCGAGCGCATCCCCAACCAGGTCGACAAGTCCCTGCAGACCACGCGCCGCTTCGACGCCCTGAAACTGTGGATGACCCTGCGCGTCATGGGCGCCGACGGCCTCGGCGGCCTCTTCGACGAGGTCTGCGACCTGGCCCACCGCGGCTGGGAGCTGCTCGCCGCCGACCCGCGCTACGACGTGGTCGTCGAGCCGCAGCTGTCCACGCTCGTCTACCGCTACATCCCGGCGTCCGTCACGGACCCCGCCGAGATCGACCGCGCCAACCTCCATGCCCGCAAGGCCCTGTTCGCCTCCGGCGACGCCGTCGTCGCGGGCACCAAGGTGGGCGACCGCCAGTACCTGAAGTTCACCCTGCTCAACCCCGAGACGACCCTCGACGACCTGTCGGCCGTCCTCGACCTCATCGCCGGCCACGCCGAGCAGTACCTGGGAGACACCCTTGACCGCGCCAGTTGATTTCATCGGGATCGGGCTCGGCCCCTTCAACCTCGGCCTCGCCTGCCTCACCGAACCGATAGCCGAACTGAACGGCGTCTTCCTGGAGTCGAAGCCCGACTTCGAGTGGCACTCCGGCATGTTCCTGGACGGCGCTCACCTCCAGACCCCGTTCATGTCGGACCTCGTCACCCTCGCCGACCCGACCTCCCCGTACTCCTTCCTCAACTACCTCAAGGAATCGGGGCGGTTGTACTCCTTCTACATCCGCGAGAACTTCTATCCGCTGCGCGTCGAGTACAACGACTACTGCCGCTGGGCCGCCGCGAAACTCTCCTCGGTCCGCTTCTCGACGACCGTCACCGAGGTCACGTACAACGAGAAGGACGGCCTCTACACGGCCGTCGCGCAGGACGGCACGGCCTACCGCGCCCCCCACCTGGTCCTCGGCACCGGCACCCCGCCCCACATCCCCGAGGCCGTACGCGGCCTGGAGGGCGACGGCGTCATCCACAACTCCCGCTACATGCAGCACAAGCAGGAGCTCCAGAAGAAGAAGTCGATCACGCTGGTCGGCAGCGGCCAGTCCGCCGCCGAGATCTACCACGACCTGCTGAGCGAGATCGACGTCCACGGATACCGCCTGAACTGGGTCACCCGCTCCCCGCGCTTCTTCCCCCTCGAGTACACCAAGCTCACCCTCGAGATGACGTCCCCGGACTACATCGACTACTTCCACGCGCTGCCCGAGGAGAAGCGGTACTCCCTGGAGGAGCGGCAGAAGGGCCTGTTCAAGGGCATCGACGGCGAGCTCGTCGACGCCATCTTCGACCTGCTCTACCAGAAGGGCCTCGGCGGGCCCGTGCCGACGCGGCTGCTCACCAACTCGGCGCTCACCGGCGCCCGGTACGACAACGGCACGTACACGCTCGGCCTGCACCAGGAGGAGCAGGACAAGGAGTTCGAGCTGGAGACCGAGGGCCTCATCCTCGCCACCGGCTACAAGTACGAGACGCCCGCCTTCCTCGCCCCCGTCGAGGACCGCATCCGGCGCGACGGCCGCGGCCGCTACGACGTCGCCCGCAACTACTCGATCGACACCACGGGCCGCGGCATCTTCCTGCAGAACGCGGGCGTGCACACCCACTCGATCACCAGCCCCGACCTGGGCATGGGCGCCTACCGCAACAGCTACATCATCGGCGAGCTGCTCGGCACCGAGTACTACCCCGTCGAGAAGACCATCGCCTTCCAGGAGTTCGCCGTATGAGCACCACCACCCCCACGACCCCCGGCACCCTGAGTCTGCGCCCGCTCGACCCGGCGGCCGACGCCGAGCTGGTGCACCGCTGGGTCACCGACCCGAAGGCCGCGTTCTGGCTGATGCAGGACGCGAAGCTGGAGGACGTCGAGCGCGAGTACATGGCCATCGCGGCGCACCCGCACCACGACGCCTTCCTCGGCCTGCACGACGGCGAGCCGGCCTTCCTGATGGAGCGCTACGACCCGCGCCACGTCGAGCTCGCCGGCCTGTACGAGGCACAGCCGGGCGACATCGGCATGCACTTCCTCACCGCCCCCTCCGACCTGCGGATACCCGGCTTCACCCGCGCGGTGATCACCGCGGTCATGGCGTACCTCTTCGAGGACCCGGCCGTCCGGCGCGTCGTCGTCGAGCCGGACGTGCGCAACACGGCGGTGCACGCGCTCAACGAGGCCGTGGGCTTCGTCCCCGACCGCCCGATCGACAAGCCGGAGAAGAAGGCCCTGCTCAGCTTCTGCACCCGCGAGCAGTTCGAGCGGGCCACCGGAAGGAGCACGCGCGCATGACCATCGCCGACACCGCCGCGCACCTGTCCCCCGAGCGCTGGGCCGAGGCGAACCGCCTCCTCGTGCGCAAGGCCCTCGCCGAGTTCAGCCACGAGCGCCTGCTCACGCCCGAGGCCCAGGGCGACGGACGCTTCCTCGTCCGCTCCGACGACGGCGCCACCGCGTACCGGTTCGCCGCCCGCCGGCTGCGCCTCGACCACTGGCAGGTCGACGCGGCGAGCGTCACCCGGCACCGGCACGGCAGCGAACTCCCGCTGGACGCGCTGCAGTTCTTCACCGAGTTCAAGGGCGCGCTCGGCCTGTCCGACGCGATCCTGCCGGTCTACCTGGAGGAGATCTCCTCCACGCTGTCCGGCACCTGCTTCAAACTGACCAAGCCGGACGTGTCCGCACGCGAACTGGCCGCCGGCGGCTCGTTCCAGGACATCGAGACGGGCATGACCGAAGGCCACCCCTGCTTCGTCGCGAACAACGGGCGGCTCGGCTTCGGCATCCACGAGTACCTCTCGTACGCGCCGGAGACGGCGAGCCCGGTGCGGCTCGTGTGGCTCGCCGCGACCCGGGAGCGGGCGGCGTTCACCGCCGGTGCGGGCATCGACCACGAGGAGTTCCTGCGGGCCGAGCTCGGGCAGGCGACCCTGGACCGGTTCGGGGCGGTGCTGCGCGAGCGCGGCCTGGACCCGGACGACTACCTGCTGATCCCGGTGCACCCGTGGCAGTGGTGGAACAAGCTGTCGGTCACCTTCGCCGCCGAGGTCGCCCAGGAGCGCCTGGTGTGCCTGGGCGAGGGCGACGACGAGTACCTGGCGCAGCAGTCGATCCGTACGTTCTTCAACACGACGTCCCCCGAGAAGCACTACGTGAAGACCGCGCTCTCGGTGATCAACATGGGCTTCATGCGCGGCCTGTCGGCGGCGTACATGGAGGCGACGCCGGCGATCAACGACTGGCTGGCCCAGCTGATCGACAACGACGAGATCCTCAAGGGCACCGGCCTGACGATCATCCGTGAGCGGGCGGCCGTCGGGTACCGGCACCTGGAGTACGAGGCGGCCACCGACCGCTACTCGCCGTACCGCAAGATGCTGGCCGCGCTGTGGCGCGAGTCGCCCGTCGCCTCGCTCGGCATCGGGGAGCGGCTCGCCACGATGGCGTCGCTGCTGCACACGGACCGTGCGGGCCGCTCGTTCGCGGGCGCCCTGATCGAGGGCTCGGGTCTGACGCCGCGGGAGTGGCTGAAGCCGTACCTGCGGGCGTACCTGACCCCGCTGCTGCACAGCTTCTACGCCTACGACCTCGTGTTCATGCCGCACGGCGAGAACACGATCCTGGTCCTGGACGAGCGGGGCGTCGTGCGGCGGGCGATCTTCAAGGACATCGCCGAGGAGATCGCGGTGATGGACCCGGACGCGGTGCTGCCGCCCGCCGTGGAGCGCATCAAGGCCGAGGTCCCCGACGACATGAAACTCCTGTCGATCTTCACGGACGTCTTCGACTGCTTCTTCCGCTTCCTCGCGGCGAACCTGGTCACGGACGGCGTCCTGGACGAGGACACGTTCTGGTCGGCGGTCGCGGAGTGCGTGCGCGACTACCAGGAGTCGGCTCCCCAACTGGCCGAGAAGTTCGAGCGGTTCGACCTGTTCGCCCCGGCGTTCGCGCTGTCGTGTCTGAACCGGCTGCAACTGCGCGACAACCAGCAGATGGTGGACCTGGCCGACCCGTCGGGCGCGCTCCAGCTGGTCGGCGATCTGGCCAACCCGATCGCCTGACCCGGCGGAGACAGACCAGGGGCTCGGGAGACGGTCCTCCCGAGCCCCTTCGGCCTACTTCTGCTCCGCCGCGGGCCAGGGCACCTGCGGCGACCTGTAGTACCCGATGCCGAGCGCGTCCCAGCGGGGCGCCTGCGCGGCGAGCCGCACCTTGTAGGTGTCCCAGTCGTGCGTGGCGGCGGGCGACCAGCCGAGCTCGGCGACGCCGGGCAGCCGCGGGAACGCCATGTAGTCGAGGTGCGCGGACGTGGACAGCGTCTCCGCCCACATCGGCGCCTCGACGCCGCGCACCGACGAACTCGGCGCCCCGGGCAGGTAGTTGCCCGGGTCCCAGTCGTAGGAGCGCTGCACCTCGACGTATCCGGCCCAGTGCAGGCCGAGCGGGGTGTCCTTGTCGTACTGCATGTCGAGGTAGGTCCGGTCGGCGGGCGAGATGATGAGCCCCGTGCCGTTCTGCGCGGCCTTCGCGACCTGGGCCTTCTCCGCGGCGCTGGTGCTGTCCAGGCCCCAGTACTGGGCGAGGGCGCCGGCGACGGGCGTGGCCTCGGTCAGCTGGTGCCAGCCGACCACCGTCTTGCCGTACTTGGCGACGACCGGCTGCACCCGGTTCATGAACGTCACGTAGTCCTCGTGGCTCGTGGAGTGCGCCTCGTCGCCGCCGATGTGCAGGTACCGGCCCGGGGTGATCGCGGCGACCTCGCGGATCACGTCGTCGACGAAGTCGTAGGTGAGGTCCTTGCCGACGCACAGCGAGCTGAAGCCGACGTCCGTGCCCGTGTAGAGCGGGGGCGCGACGCCGTCGCAGTTGAGGTCGGCGTAGGAGGCGAGGGCCGCGTTGGTGTGGCTCGGCATGTCGATCTCGGGCACGACCTCCAGATAGCGGGAGGCCGCGTACCGGACGATCTCCCGGTACTGCGCCTTGGTGTAGTGGCCGCCCGCGCCGCCGCCCACCTGGGTGGAGCCGCCGTACGTGGCCAGTCTCGGCCAGGAGTCGACGGCGATGCGCCAGCCCTGGTCGTCGCTGAGGTGCAGGTGCAGCTTGTTGACCTTGTAGAGGGCGAGCTGGTCGATGTAGCGCTTGACCTGGTCGACGGTGAAGAAGTGCCGGGCCACGTCGAGCATGGCGCCGCGCCACGCGTAGCGCGGCACGTCCTGGACGGTGCCGCCCGCGATCAGCCAGGGACCCGGCTGCCGGGCGGTGGACTCGATCCGCGGCGGAAGCTGCTGGCGCAGGGTCTGCACGCCGTGGAACAGTCCGGCGGCCCGGTGCGCGACGACGGTCACGGACCGGCCGTCGCTGGTCAGCCGGTATCCCTCGGCGCCCAGCGCGGTCTCCTCGGCGCTGACCTTCAGCCGGATGCCGTCGCGGGCGGCGCTGTCCGTCACGGGCAGCCGGTACCCGGTCGCGGGCCGCAGCAGACCGGCCAGGTAGCCGCCGATCCGGCGGGCGTCACCGGAGCGGTCGTCGACCCGGATCCGGGTCTTCGCCGTGATCTCGTAGGGGGTGGGGGCGGGCGTCACCGACGCGGGCGCGGGCACGATCCGCCCGAGCGGCACGGGTTCCCCGGCGGGTGCCGCGGCGGCGGATCCGGCGCCGAGCGCCCCGGCCCCGGCGGCGACGAGCAGGAGCGCGCCCAGCAGGGCGGCGGTCGGGCTACGGTGCTTCCTCACAAACGGTCCCTTCGACGGGGTCGCTGGCGGCGTTCGTCGTGCGGTGGAGCAACCGATCGGTCACCATGCGTACCGTCCGCCCCGGTCACGGTCAAGGTGTAGACCACTCCCCCGGGCCCGGATGTCAGAATCCCCCCATGGCGGAAATCATCCAGAAGGACGGGACGTGGACGTTCGACGGGGAGACGCTGCGGCTGGTGCCGGGGCGCGACAAGGGCGTGAGCCTGCTCCGCCGCACGCTGGGTGAACTGGCGCTGCCGCTGCACGCGTTGGCCGGCATCTCCTTCGAGCAGGGCCGCAGGTCCGGCCGGCTCAGGCTGCGGCTGCGGGACGGCGCGGACCCGCTCCTCCAGGCGACCGGCGGCAAACTGACGGACGGGCAGGACCCGTACCGGCTGACCGTCGAGACGGACCGGTACGGGGTGGCCGAGTACCTGGTCGACGAGGTGCGCAGCGCGCTGCTGCTCGACGAGGTCCCGGCGACGCCGTGCACCGCCTACGCGCTCCCGGGGCCCTCGGTGCCGCTGTCCGTCTCCGCGGGGGACGGCACGGCGAGCTTCGACGGGGAGCAGGTCCGGCTGGAGTGGAACTGGAAGACGGAGGAGGGCAAGGCCTCGACCGGGGCGCGGCTGCTGCCGCTCGCCGAGATCACGGCCGTGGAGTGGCAGCCCGCCGAGGGCCTGGAGAACGGGCACCTGCGCTTCGTGATCCGGTCCGCCGTGACGAAGGCCCCGCCGAAGCACGATCCGAACGCGGTCGAGCTGTGGGGCTTCAAGAAGGACCCGCTGATGGCCCTCGTCGCGGCGGCCGTCCAGGCGCGTCTGCCGCACCCGGCGGCGGCCGCGGCGCCGCCCGCCGCCGCCCTGCCCGGGCCGCCGGAGCCGGTTCCGGCCGGGCCCGCCCCGGACCACGACGCCCTGCTGCGCCGCCTTCGCGAGCTGGGCGAGCTCCACCGGTCGGGCGTGCTGACCGAGGAGGAGTTCGCGGCGGCGAAGGCGGCGGTGCTCAGGCAGATGTGAGCGGGGCTGCGGGGGCGCCCCGGGTCAGTGCCGGACCCGGCGGGCGACGACGAAGCGGTCGATCTCGGCGCCCGTCTCGGCGATGCCGCGCACCGTGAGGGTGGCGGTGCGGCCCGGTGCGGCCGGCCGCACGTCGACCCGGAGGAACGAGTAGTCGGTGTAGCGCACCCGCGACCAGTCGACGGTGACCGGCTTCTTGCTGCCGTCGGCCTGTGTCACGTAGGAGGCGAAGGGGTCGACGTCCTTCTCGTGGCCCGCGTAGGTGTCGGCCACGGGGAAGGAGTACAGGCTCTTTCCGGCCGCGCCGGCGGTGACGTAGACGACGCCGTCCGTCTCCGGGTACGCGGTGCCGCCGATCGGCAGCTCCTTGGTGACCCTGTCGCCCTTGAGGACGTCGGAGCGCTCGTAGACGTGGTTGTGGCCGTTGATGACGAGGTCGACGGTGTACTTGTCGAACAGCGGCACCCATTCCTTGCGGACGCCGCCCTCGGAGGCGTGCGACGTGGCGGTGCAGTAGGCGCAGTGGTGGAAGAAGACGACGATGAAGTCGATCCCGGAGCCGTGCGCCCGGAACTTCTTCAACTGGCCCTCGAACCAGGTGGTCTGGGTGCCGCCGGAGAGCCCGAGGTTGGCCGGGATCTCCCAGGAGACGTCGTTGGCGTCGAGGGAGATGACGGCGGTGTTGCCGTGCACGAAGGAGTAGACGCCGGGCAGGTTCTTCGGGTCGGGGCCGTTCGCGGGCGGCGCGAAGCGGGCCTCCTGGCTGCCGTAGCCGTGCGGCGCGTACCAGGCCTCCATGTCGTGGTTGCCGTAGGAGACCATCCACGGCACGGACTTGGCGACCGTCTCGGTCTGGGCGAGGAACTGGTCCCAGGTGCGCGCGTCGAACGTGTCGGTGGTCTGACCGGAGCCGGACGGGTCCGCGTAGGCGATGTCACCGGCGTGCAGGTGGAAGGAGGGGCCCTGCGCCAGGATCAGGTTGTCGTTGGCGAGCGCGTGGTAGCTGACGCCCTGGTCGCCGAAGGCGGTGAAGGTGAAGGACTCGGCGCGCGAGGGCGCGGTGGTGAAGGTGCCGATCGTCCCGGCGAACCTCGGCGAGGCCGGGTCGAAGCCGCGGTGGCCGACGCCGTAGTAGTAGGTCCGGCCGGGCCTGAGGCGGCTCAGCCTGGCGTGGACGTAGTACTGGGTGTGGTCGGCGCTGGTGCCGACACCGGCGGGGGTGTAGAGCGCGCGGACCTCGGCCGGGATCTTCCGCGAGAGCTCGCCGGCGTGCGCGCCGATGCGGATGTACGGGTCCTTGACGGGGGCCGGGACCTGCCAGGAGACGGTCATCTCGGTGCGCGGGTCGGTGCCGTAGGAGAGGTGCCGGCCGAACGGGGCGACGAGCGCGCCGTCGACGA
>NZ_WWIA01000647.1 GCF_009870065.1 Streptomyces sp. SID5785
AACCGCCGGCCGGGGGCGGCGTGGGCGCCCCGAAGCCGCCCGCGGGCGGCGCGGGGGGCGCGGCGGGCGCGTCCTGCGGTTCGGGCTTCTTGTCGAGCGGGATCTGCGGCGGCTGGGCCGGCTGCTCGGGCTCGTTCGGCGGCTGGGGCGGCGGCTGCGTCATGGCGTGGGTACCTCGGGATGCCTTACGTGTGGGGACGGGGAAGGACGGACGTGACGTCAGTCGCCGTAGGCGAGCATCAGCTTCTGCTGGCCCTTGGCGCTGCCGGACAGGTTGGTGGCGGAGATGTAGAAGCGGCCGTCGGCGTACGCGACGTCCTTCGAGTAGAAGCCGCTCTCGATCGCGGCCGTGCCCGCCGGGTTCTGCAGCAGCGTCTTCGGCGTGTGCGGCTTGGCGATCGGGATGTTCAGGACACGGCCCGCCTGGCCGCCGTAGGACGCCTGCATGTACGTGACCACGCCGCCGTTCTCGACCTTCACCGGCAGCAGCGTCTGGTCCTCGGGAGACTTGACGCGCCAGCGCTCCTTGCCGCTGGTGAGGCTGATGGCGACGACCTCGTTGGCCCCGCCGGCCTTGCCGTCGGTGGGCATGTACAGCGTGCTGGCGTCGGTGACCGCGCCGGCACAGCCGCTCAGGTCCCGGTTGAGGAAGGAGAAGGAGCTGCCGCACTTGGTGTCGAGGCCGTCGACGCCGACCTCCGCCTGGACGGTCGCGCTGTTCTCCTTGAAGGAGGCGATGTTGTACTTCTTGTCGTCGTCGTTGGTGCTGTAGACGACGAGCGGGCTGACGGAGTAGACGTTCGAGATCTGCCAGTCCTTCGGGAACTTCTTCGTCCACAGGGCCTTGCCGGTGGCCGGGTCGAGCTGGCGCAGCTCCTCGTGCGCGTTGTCGCCGCCCGCACCGCAGGAGGCCACCGTGAGCAGCTTCTTGGCGTCGCCCGTGTAGGCCTTCGGGAAGCAGTCGTTGCCGTACTGCTCGACGACGAACTTCTTCTTGCCGGTCTTCGCGTCGAGGCCGAGACCGGACATCTGACGGCCGACCATGAGGGTGTCGCCCGCGTAGTTCAGACCGATCTGGGAGCTGGTGCCGTCGAAGAAGTCGTCCTTGTTCTCCCGCTCGGGGATCTTCGCCGACCAGCCCTTCTTGCCGGTGGCCAGGTCGATCTCCTGCACCTGGTTGCACTTGGCGCGCGAGGAGACACCGCTCTTGTACGCGACGACGATCTTGCCGTCGGCGGAGGGGTTCTTGGTGACCGAGCAGATCTTCTGCGGGAACGAGACGGCGGGCCAGCTGATCTTGCCGTCCGCCACGTCGTAGGCCAGGACCTCCTTGTACGCGGCCTTGACCGCGACCTTGTCGGTGATCCACATGCCGGGGGCGTCCGCGCCGTCGCCGGGCACCTTCGGGGCGGTCTTGTACCAGAGAACCTTCGCCTCGCCGTCCTCGCGGCCCGCGTTGAGGTCCTCGTCGCCGGCGTGCCCGTCGCCCTGCCCGTCGCCCGGGTTGACCGGGGCGGAGGCGGAGGCCTTGGGGTCCTTGCCCTTGGCGGTGGGCTTCTTCGGGTCCGTCTTGCCGTCGTCGTCGCCGCCGACCACGGCGAACACGACGCCACCCGCGACGAGCACGAGCGCGAGCGCGCCCGCGGCGATCGCCCAGGTCTTCCCCTTGATGCCGCCGCCACCGCCGCCGCCCTGGGGCGGCACGGGGGCGCCGGGCTGCTGCTGGGGCGGGTACCCGTACTGCGGCTGCTGGCCGTAGGGGCCGGGCTGCTGCGCGTAGGGGCCCGGCTGCTGCGGCTGGCCGTACGGGCCCGGCTGCTGCTGCGTGGGCTGACCGTACGGTCCGGGCTGCTGCGGGGCGCCGTAGGGGCCCGGCTGCTGGGGGTAGCCGTAACCGGGCTGCGGCGGCCCTGCGGGCGGCGGTGTCTGCGGCGGGCCCGCGGGCGGCGGCGGTGTCTGCGGCGCCTGCGGATCCTGCGGTGCTCCGAAGCCGCCGGCGGGCGGCTGGTTGGGCGGCTGAGTCATCAGCGCTCCCCCCTCTACTGCTGATGTACTGGCACGCCAGGCTGTTTTTCCGGACGTTCTCAGGTCGGTCACGAGGTGCGCTCAGGGCCCCCTCAGCCGCCCTTTCTATCACTCTGGGCGTGTACCACAGGGGCCGGTCGCTCCCCTGTTCCCAAGGGAGCACCGGCCCGTGATGCGTCCGTTACGCGCCTTCGCCCGTTCTCCGCAGACCTTCAGACGGTCTTCACGCGTCCTCGGCGAGTTCCAGCCAGCGCATTTCCAGCTCGTCGCGCTCGCCCGACAGCGCGCGCAGCTCGGCGTCCAGTTCGGCCACCTTCGCGAAGTCCGTGGCGTGCTCGGCGATCCGCGCGTGCAGCTTCGTCTCCTTCTCGGAGACCTTGTCCAACTGCCGCTCGATCTTCTGCAGTTCCTTCTTCGCGGCGCGGACGTCGGCGGCCGACGGGCCGGCCTTCGCGGCGGGTGCGGCGCTCGGGGCGGGCGCCGGGGCCGCGGCGTCGAGCATCCGCTGCCGGCGCTCCAGGTACTCGTCGATGCCGCGCGGCAGCATCCGCAGGGTCGCGTCGCCGAGCAGCGCGAACGTGTTGTCCGTCGTGCGCTCGATGAAGAACCGGTCGTGGGAGATCACGATCATCGACCCCGGCCAGCCGTCGAGCAGGTCCTCGAGCTGCGTGAGCGTCTCGATGTCCAGGTCGTTGGTCGGCTCGTCGAGGAACAGGACGTTCGGCTCGTCCATCAGCAGGCGCAGCAGCTGCAGCCGGCGGCGCTCACCGCCGGACAGGTCGCCGACGGGCGTCCACTGCTTCTCCTTGCTGAAGCCGAACTGCTCGCACAGCTGGCCCGCCGTCATCTCGCGGCCCTTGCCGAGGTCGACACGGTCACGGATCTGCTGCACGGCCTCCAGGACACGGAGCGTGCCGGGCAGCTCCGTCACGTCCTGCGACAGGTAGGCGAGGCGCACCGTCTTGCCGACGACGACCTTGCCGGCGGCGGGCTGGACGTCGCCCTGACTGCGGGCGGCGTCGGCGAGGGCGCGCAGCAGGGACGTCTTGCCCGCGCCGTTCACCCCGACGAGGCCGACGCGGTCGCCGGGGCCGAGCTGCCAGGTGAGGTGCTTGAGCAGGGTCTTGGGTCCGGCGGTGACGGTGACGTCCTCGAGGTCGAAGACGGTCTTGCCGAGGCGCGCGTTCGCGAACTTCATCAGCTCGCTCTTGTCGCGGGGCTCCGGGACGTCGGCGATCAGCTCGTTGGCCGCCTCGACGCGGAAGCGGGGCTTGGAGGTGCGGGCCGGGGCGCCGCGGCGCAGCCAGGCCAGCTCCTTGCGCACCAGGTTCTGCCGCTTGGCCTCCTCGGTCGCGGCGATCCGCTCGCGCTCGGCGCGGGCGAACACGTAGTCCGAGTAGCCGCCCTCGTACTCGTAGACGTCACCGCGCTGCACGTCCCACATCCGGGTGCACACCTGGTCGAGGAACCAGCGGTCGTGCGTGACGCAGACGAGGGCCGAGCGGCGGGCCCGCAGGTGGCGGGCGAGCCAGGAGATGCCCTCGACGTCCAGGTGGTTCGTCGGCTCGTCGAGGACGATCAGGTCCTGCTCGTCGATGAGCAGCTTCGCCAGCGCGATGCGGCGGCGCTCGCCGCCCGAGAGCGGGCCGATGACCGTGTCCAGGCCCTGCTCGAAACCGGGCAGGTCGAGGCCGCCGAACAGGCCCGTCAGCACGTCACGGATCTTGGCGTTGCCCGCCCACTCGTGGTCGGCGAGGTCGCCGATCACCTCGTGCCGGACGGTCGCCTCCGGATCGAGGGAGTCGTGCTGCGTCAGCACGCCGAGGCGCAGGCCGCCGCTGTGCGTGACGCGGCCGGTGTCGGCCTCCTCCAGCTTGGCCAGCATCCGGATCAGAGTGGTCTTGCCGTCGCCGTTGCGGCCCACGACGCCGATCCGGTCGCCTTCCTGCACGCCGAGGGAGACGCCGTCGAGGAGGGCACGGGTGCCGTAGACCTTCGAGACGTTCTCGACGTTGACCAGATTGACTGCCATTACGCTCCGCTCCTTGGGCCGACCATCCAGCGTAGTCGGGGTTCGGGGCGCGGATCGCCGTGGGCGGGGTGGGCTCGTGCGCGGCTGCGGGCCGGTGGGGCTTCTCGCGCAGGTCCCCGCGCCCCTGACATGCAGACCGTTCGGGTCGCATCTACCCGGTGCGCGGGCGCGGGGACCTGCGCACCGGGACGCGGCGGACGCGGACCAGGGGGGCCACCTCGCGGGGGCGGATGAGGCGGCCCA
>NZ_WWIA01000648.1 GCF_009870065.1 Streptomyces sp. SID5785
GCCGGTCGCCGGTCGCCGGTCGCCGGTCGCCGAGGGATCCTGCAGGGCGGAGTCAGGCGGAGCAAGTTGCGCTGCGGGACGCGCTCTCCGCAGGCAGCGGCCGCCGACGGGCACCCGGTGAAGTGGTGCGCGCCGCACGGCGCTCCGTGTCTCATGCCGCGAGCCCTCTCGCGCACCACGCGCCGTATTATCCGCGCCTCCATCCAGCTCAGGCCCCGGCTGTCGCGCCTCCCCTCATCCCGTCCTCACCACCGTCGTCACCGCCGTCCTCACCGCCGGCTTCGCGTCTGTCCTGGCCGCCGTCCTTCCGGCCGGCCTCGCCCCCCGCGTCATCTGTCTCACGGCCATCGGCTTCCTCGGCCGTGACGCTCCCCGTCGCCGTCCACGCGGCGCAGAACAGCACCAACTTTGCAGTGAAGTTGATCCACAGCAGCAACGCGACCGGCGTCCCGAACGCCCCATACATGTTCTTCGCCGCGACGCCCCGCATATAGCCACCGAGCAGCAGCTTGAGCAGCTCGAACCCCGCGGCCCCGATCAACGCGGCCGTCACCAGATCCCGCCGCCCCGGCTGCACCCCGGGCAGCAGAGTCAGCACATAGAGCAGCACCAGGAAGTCCGCCAGCACCGCCACCGCGAACGCCGCCCCCTGCAGCAGCGCCCCGCCCCACCCCGCCTCGTCGATCCCCAGCCGGTCCGCCGTCCAGCCGACCGCCGACGACGCCACGGTCGACGCGGCCAGCGACGCCAACCCCGCAGCGCCGAGCCCGATCAGCACCCCGGTGTCCTTGAGTTTGACCAGGACCGGGTTCTCCTCGATGTCCGGCAGCTCCCACACGGCCCGCAGGCAGTCCCTTATCGAGCCGACCCACCCGACACCGGTGAACAACAGCAGCGCGCCGGCCACCAGCCCGACCGTGCCCGCGTTGTCGATCAGCGCCCCGAGGTCCAACTGGTCCGAGATCCCGGGCACCTGGTCCGCGATCTTGTTCTCCAGCTGCTGTTGCCGGTCGGCGCCGAGGGTGCCGGCTGCGATCGCCGCCGCCACCGTGATCAGGGGGAACAACGCCAGGAAACTGATGAACGTCATGGCCGCCGCAAGTCTCGCCCAGTGCACCGCATCCAGCCGTTCATAGGCCTTCCAGGCATGCGTCGTCATCAGGCGGACGATCAGCGGGCCGATGACAGGGAGTCTCTTCAGCCAGTCCATGATCCGAGCCTGCCCCCTCCCGCCGGTTCCATCGCACTCGCCACGACGGCGCCGCCCTCATCCACGGGTCTGGACCGGAAGACGAAGGTCCGGGTTCCCCAGAACCTCACGACCGTCGCCAGGACCATCCCCACCCCGGCCCCCGAGATCGTGTCCGCACGCGCCGAGGTGAGCCCGATCCCGTAGTGCGAGATGCCGATACACAACAACTGCACCAACGCCCCGGCGACGTTCACCGCGAAGAACACCGCGTACTGCCGCAGCCGCGACACCCCCAGAGCCCGTCTGCGGTACGTCCCCAGCGCGTTCCCCAGGTACGCCACCGAGCAGCCGGCCACGAACGACAGCGTCTTCGCGCCGAGCGGATCCATTCCCGCCGAGCCCCGGAGCCAGATGAACAACCCCAGGTCAGCCGCATAAGCGCATCCCCCCGCCAGGGCGAACCCCGCCACCTCCGGCCCTGCCGCCCGCACCCGGGCACGCACTCCGCCGCCACGGTCACCGCTGCGCGGTTCGCTCCTCCCCATGGCCTCATTCACCTCCAGCACCCTCTCCTCGACCTCCTCCACCCTGTCCGTCCTGGCTCCTCCTGCTCCCGCACGCCTGCTCCCGTTCCTGCTCCGTCCTTCTAGACCTTCTGCGTCCTTTGTGCGCGCTCATGACTCACGTCGGGCCCGGAGACGACATGGCCGCATCGGCGCGGGGCCCGGGCTCGCTGGCCCGCACAGGCACGCGCTCACCGGCTAGCCGGCTCGGCGGGACCGACACTGGTCACCAATTCACGACCGCGAGCGCATACATCGCCAGCCACACCATCCCGATCACAGCCAGCGCCCGGTCCTTCAGTACGACGTCCTCCGGCTCACCCGCCGTGCCCCGGTCGGCGAACACCGCATATCTGAGGATCGCGAGGATGAACGCCGCCATCGACAACTGCCGCCACGGAAGCAGGCTGCTGCCCGCCACTCCGCCCTCTTCCATCGCCCACAGGCAGTACGCCAGCACGGCGACACCTGCGGCCAACTGCCAGACGAACCGCAGGTACCCGGTGGTGTACTCCGTCAGCAGCGCACGCGTGGCTCCGGCCCGCCCCGCCATCTGTACGGCTTCGGAATACCGCTTGGCCGAGACCATGAACAGCGCCCCGAACCCGGTGGTGATCAGAAACCAGCGCGACAGAGGAATCCCCAGGGCCAGCCCACCGATCATCGCTCTCATCAGGAACCCGGTGGTCACCACCACCAGGTCCACGACCAGCACGTGCTTGAGGCTGATGCAGTAGGCCAACTGCATGGCCACATAAGCCGTGAGCAGCGCCGCGGTCATCGGATTGCAGAGCACGACGGCAGCCGCAGGCACGAGAACCGCAAGCGCGCCGCCTGTCGCGTACGCGACGGGTACAGGCACCTGCCCCGCGGCCACCGGCCGACGACGCTTCACCGGATGGGCCCGGTCCGCGTCGGCGTCCCGCGCGTCGTTGATGAGGTACACCGCCGAGGCCGCGGCCGTGAACAGCACGAAGACCACGGCCAGTCCGGCCAGCGCGTGCCACGAGAACAGCTCACCGGCTGCGGCCGGCGCCGCCACCACCAGCACGTTCTTCACCCACTGGCGGGGGCGCGCAGTCCTGATCAGCCCCGCGACCAGCCCTCGGCGCTTCGGCTCGTCCGTCTCGGGCTCAGCCACTCGCGGCCGCTCGAGCAGGGCGGTACCGGAACCCGCATGTCGCGCCGCTCCGATCAAAGCCCCTCTCCCATTCGCAAGTTGGCCGACCTGCTCCGGCCCCCCTCCGTAGGCTCCGGCACGCGGCACCTTGCAGGACGACGCGATCCCCTCCTGTTCCACCGCGTCACCCGACGGCGCGGCGCCAAGGAACCGTCCCCCGCTCTCACTTGCTCCGCGCATCTGTTCCCCCCTCTCCTCGCGCCCCGTCACTGCTCCGCACCTCCCTTGATCCAGCGCACCCCGAGCCGCGCGGTCAGCGCTCCCAGCGCCGCGCCCGCGGCGACGTCAGAGGGGTAATGGACACCCACGACCATCCGTGAGACACACATCGCGGCCGCCACCGGCGGCACCACCCGCGCCCCGACCGGTCGCAGCGCCCCGTACGCCACGGTCGCTGCGGCTGCCGACGCGGCGTGCGAACTGGGGAACGAGTGCCGTCCCGCAGTGCGAACCAGCGGCACCACCCCATCGGCGACGCCCGGTCTCGGTCTGCGCACCACCCGCTTCACACCCATGCTCGCCAGGTGCGCACCGGCAGTGAGGGCGGTACCCCGCAGCCATGCACCACGCCGTTCCCTGTCGGCCGCCGCGCCCACAAGCCCCACAGCCAGCCAGAGTGCGCCATGCTCCCCGACCCAGGACAGCGCTCGCGCAGCCGCCGCCACACGCTGGTCCGTGGCACAGTCCCGCAGTGCCGACAGCAATCGGCGATCCATGTCGTCCATGTGGCTCACTCTGAATCCCAAAACATCAATAGACTCGGGCAATTTTGTATGACACCCGATCAATCACCCATTTCGGTGAGGAATCGATAGATTCAGAGCAAAGCTCTCTTTTAGGGGCGATACGGTCACCCCATGGCTGCCGACCCCGTCTTCACCTCCACCTCTGCATCGCCCTCCACGTCCGCGCCTCCCGCCGGGCACACATCGGCAGCCCGCCCGTCGCCCGCCGTCCCCCGCCCTGCGACCAGTCCCGGCTACGACGCCATGCCGATCACCGGCTGGGGTCGCACAGCGCCCACATCCGCACATCTGCTCCGCCCCCGCTCCTACGAGGAGACGGTGGCCGCCGTCCGGGAATGCGCCGCCCCGGGACGCAGAGGCGGAATCGCACGCGGCCTGGGACGGGCCTACGGCGACGCGGCACAGAACGCAGGCGGAGCCGTCCTCGACATGACGGGCCTCGACCGCATCCACGCCATCGACGTGGCCGCCGGCACAGTGCTCTGCGACGCCGGTGTCTCCCTGCACCGGCTCATGGAGGTGCTCCTCCCTCTGGGCTGGTTCGTCCCGGTCACACCCGGCACTCGCTACGTCACGGTCGGCGGGGCCATCGGTGCCGACATTCACGGCAAGAACCACCACGTGTCCGGATCCTTCTCACGGCACGTACTGGCCCTGGAACTGCTGACCGCGGACGGGCGGGTGCACGTCGTCGAGCGCGGCACCGAGCTCTTCGACGCGACCGCGGGCGGCATGGGGCTGACCGGGATCATCCTCACGGCCACCGTTCAACTGCATCCCGTCGCAACATCGTTGATGACTGTCGACACCGAGCGGGCTGCCGATCTCGACGACCTGATGGCCCGGCTGACCACAACCGACCACCAGTACCGCTACTCGGTCGCCTGGATCGATCTCCTCGCCCGCGGTGCCTCCATGGGCCGCTCCGTCCTCACGCGCGGAGACCACGCACCTGTGGACGCCCTGTCCCCGCGTGCCCGCCGCTCCCCGCTGGCCTTCCGCCCCGGCCGGCTGCCGGCTGCGCCCTCCTTCCTCCCCGAGGGTCTCCTGGGCCGCACGACAGTCGGCGCCTTCAACGAGCTGTGGTTCCGAAAAGCTCCGAAGTCACGCACCGGTGAGCTCCAGAAACTGTCGACCTTCTTCCATCCGCTCGACGGCGTCCCGCACTGGAACCGCATCTACGGACGCTGCGGTTTCGTCCAGTACCAGTTCGTGGTCGGCTATGGGGCGGAGGACGCGCTTCAGCGCATCGTTCAGCGCATCTCCGCACGGCGCTGCCCCTCGTTCCTCGCCGTCCTCAAGCGCTTCGGAGAGGGAGACGCCGGCTGGCTCTCCTTCCCGATGCCGGGCTGGACCCTGGCCCTGGACATCCCGGCCAACCTGCCCGGACTCGGAGCGTTCCTCGACGAGCTCGACGAGAAGGTCGCCCATGCGCACGGCCGGGTCTATCTCGCCAAGGACTCCCGGATGAGGCCGGAGCTGCTGGACTCCATGTATCCACGCCTGGCGGACTTCCGCGCTCTCCGTGGGCAGCTGGACCCGCGCGGGGTCTTCCGCTCCGATCTGTCCCGCCGCCTGAACCTGTGAGCACCGACCGGAACACTCCCCCGCCCGCGGACGCGCCGCACGATCGTCCGGCTCCCCTTGCCGGCCGCCGGCCCTCTCCGCGGAAGCGGTCATGCCCGACACTGCCGCCGTCTCCCACTGCCCTCAGCTCCCGTGCCGTAGCGCTCGGATCAGCGGAATCATCCTGGCTCGTCTCGCCTGTCATCCGTGCCATGCGACTGCCCCCTCCGTCAGCCCGGCTGCCCGTCTGCGCCGGTCTCACTTCTGATACACCGCTCGGTCCGTACGGGTTCCGGATCTGCCCGGTCGGATTTCACGGACCGGCAGACCGTCACATCCGGCCCGGAGCGCCCCTGCGCCCCGGGCCCCGACCCACTGGAGTCTGGATCTCATGAAGGACGCCTTCGGCATCCCCCAGTCCCTGCTCGTACTCGGCGGCACGTCCGAGATCGCCCTGGCCACCGCTCGCCGCCTCGTGACGCGCCGCACCCGCACCGTGTGGCTGGCCGGCCGGCCGTCCCCAGCGCTCGACAACGCGGCGGCGGAGCTGCGTGGCATGGGCGCCGACGCCCGGACCGTCGCCTTCGACGCGCTCGCTCCTGACACCCACGAGGAAGTGCTGGGCAAGGTCTTCACCGAAGGTGACATCGACATGGTGCTACTGGCCTTCGGTGTCCTCGGCGACCAGGCTCACGACGAGGGCGAGCCCTTGTCAGCTGTCCGGGTCGCCCAGACCAACTACACGGGTGCCGTCTCGGCCGGCCTCGTCTGCGCACGCACACTGCAGGCCCAGGGGCACGGCTCGCTCGTCGTCCTGTCGTCCGTCGCGGGCGAGCGAGCCCGGCGCTCCAACTTCATCTACGGATCGAGCAAGGCCGGGCTCGACGTCTTTGCCCAGGGTCTGGGCGACGCGCTGCACGGCACTGGCGTGCACGTCATGGTGGTGCGCCCCGGCTTCGTCCGCTCGAAGATGACGGCGGGGCTGGCCGAGGCGCCGATGGCGACGACACCGGAGACCGTGGCTCTCGCCATCGAGACCGGGCTGCGTCGTCGCTCAGAGACCGTGTGGGTCCCGGGCGCCCTTCGGATGGTCATGTCCGCGCTGCGGCACGTCCCTCGACCGGTCTTCCGCAGGCTCCCCGTCTGAGAACGCCGCGCAGACACGGCCGCGCACGATCCAGAGGTGCGGGCCGCGGCTGGGCGTATCGCGTGCAGCCGACCGACGGAGACGTGTGTCAGCTCGCGCGCAGCCGTTGCGTACGCGTGCTGCGGTCGGGGCCCTGCGAGGGCAGCGGCGACTTACCGAAAGCGAAATCCCGAAGTCGTCGCCAGACACCGTCGGCACCCTGCTCGTACAGGGCGAAACCGGTGCACGGCCAGGCCGCCTCGTAGTCGGAGAGCTCCTCGAACGCACGGTCCATCGCTTCTTCGGCGATGCCGTGCGCGACGGTGACGTGCGGGTGGTACGGAAACTGCAGCTCGCGCGAGACGGGGCCGGAAGCATCGCGCACCTGCTTCTGGAGCCACGTACAGGCCTCGGCGCCCTCGACGACCTGTATGAACACAACGGGTGACAGCGGACGGAAGGTTCCCGTCCCCGACAGGCGCATCGCGAAGGGACGGCCGCCGGCCGCGACCTCCGTCAGATGCGCCTCGATCGCCGGCAGGTCACCGCTCTCGACCTCGGTGGGCGGGAGCAGGGTGATGTGCGTGGGAATACCGTGTGCCGCGGGGTCACCGAAGCCCGCACGCCGCTCCTGGAGCAGGCTGCCATGAGGCTCCGGGACCGCGATCGACACACCGATCGTTACGGTCCCCACGTCATACTCCTGTCGTCGTGTGGTGGGCGGGCGTGTGGTGCTCGCACTTGCTGCGGGATTCAGTGTTTGGCAGGCAGGAAGCCGACCTTCTCGTAGGCCTGGGCCAGCGTCTCGGCAGCGACGGCCCGCGCCTTCTCCGCGCCCTTGGCCAAGATCGAGTCGAGCGTCTCCGGATCGTCCAGGTACTCCTGGGTGCGGTCCCGGAACGGCGTCACGAAGTCCACCATGACCTCGGCCAGGTCCGTCTTGAGCGCACCGTACATCTTGCCCTCGTACTTCTGCTCCAGTTCCGCGATACCGGTGCCGGTGAGGGTGGAGTAGATGGTGAGCAGGTTGCTGACGCCCGGCTTGTTCTCCGCGTCGTAGCGGATGACGGTCTCCGTGTCCGTGACCGCGCTCTTGACCTTCTTGGCAGTGGCCTTGGGCTCGTCCAGGAGGTTGATGAGCCCCTTCGGCGTCGAGGCCGACTTGCTCATCTTGATGGACGGGTCCTGAAGGTCGTAGATCTTGGCCGTCTCCTTGAGGATGTACGGCGCCGGGATCGTGAACGTCTCGCCGAAGCGACCGTTGAAGCGCTCGGCCAGGTCACGCGTGAGCTCGATGTGCTGCCGCTGGTCCTCGCCGACGGGGACCTGGTGCGCCTGGTAGAGGAGGATGTCCGCTACCTGCAGGATCGGGTACGTGAACAGGCCTACGGTGGCGCGGTCGGCGCCCTGCTTGGCGGACTTGTCCTTGAACTGGGTCATGCGACTCGCCTCGCCGAACCCGGTCAGGCAGTTCATGACCCAGCCGAGCTGCGCGTGCTCGGGGACATGGCTCTGCACGAAGAGCGTGCACCGGTCGGGGTCCAGTCCGGCGGCCAGCAGCTGAGCGGCGGCGAGCCGTGTGTTCGCCAGCAGTTCCTTGGGGTCCTGCGGAACGGTGATCGCGTGCAGGTCCACCACCATGTAGAAGGCGTCGTGAGACTCCTGCAGCGCCACCCACTGGCGGACCGCACCGAGGTAATTGCCGAGGTGGAACGAGCCTGCGGTGGGCTGGATTCCGGAAAGCACGCGGGGACGATCAGAGGCCATGCCCTCATTCTCTCAGGTGTCTCTCATTGCTCGGGGGCAGGTTCGCGACGAGCGGGCGTCGGGCGCGGGAATCCACGGGGCGTGACGGGCCGGGACAAGTCGGTCGTGACAGGTGGGAACCGATCACGGACGACCGGTGTATCAAGGGTGTGAGGACACCGGGGGAAGTCCTGGAGGGGGGCCGCGTCGTCGACGAGGGTGCGGTGATCGCCCGTGTGCGTGCCGGAGAGCCGGAGGCGTACGCGGAGCTGGTTCGCGCCTTCACCGGGATCGCCCTGCGAGCAGCGCATGCGCTGGGCGCGGGGGCGGATGCCGAGGATGTCGTGCAGCAGTCCTTCTTCAAGGCGTATCGCAGCTTGGGACGGTTCAAGGACGGCTCGGCTTTCAAGCCGTGGCTGTTGCAGATCGTCGCCAATGAGACAAGGAACACAGTCAGGTCGGCGGGGCGGCAGCGGTCCGCCGTCGGCCGGGAAGCAGCGATGGTCGAGGCCGAGCCGTTGATACCGGAATCCGCTGATCCGGCGGTGGCGGCGATCGAGGTGGAGCGACGTGCCGAGTTGCTGGCCGCTCTGGACCTGCTGAGCGAGGACCATCGTCTGGTCGTCGTCCACCGCTATCTGCTCGAGATGGATGAGGCGGAGACGGCCGAGACGCTGGGCTGGCCGCGCGGCACGGTCAAATCGCGGCTCAACCGCGCACTGCGCAAGCTCGGGCAGCTCCTGCCCGCGGGCCTCGAGGCGCCGCAGGTACCGACGCAGAGGCGTGGGAAGGGAGGGGACAGGCATGGGCGAGCCTCGCGATGAGGGGTCGGAGCTGCCTGAGGAGCTGCGCGCGCTGGGCCGCTTGATGAACGGGCCCGACGGCGCCGGCGAGACCATGGCTGAGCGGGTGCTGGCGCAGATCATCGCCGAGCATGTGCCTGCCCCCGTGGCGGAGCCATCGGGGGCTCGTGAGCGCACCCGGCGGGTGCGTGCCTGGTTCGGACGTCGCTGGCGCCTGCTGACGGCCGCCCTGTGCGGCGTGGCCTCGGTCGTGGTTCTCACGCCGCCGGTACGGGCGGCGGTGTACGACTGGTTCGGCTTCGGGGGCGTGGAGATTCACTACGATCCGTCGGCCTCGCCGTCGCCCGGCCGCCCCGTTCCTGGCTGCGGCTCGCCGCTCACCATGGACGACGCGGCACGGGCAGCGGGCTTCCGCCCGCTGGTGCCGGCTGCCCTGGGCTCGCCCGATGCCGTCTCCGTGACGCCGGAGCCGGGGGGGCGCACGCTGCTCAGCCTCTGCTGGCGGGGCGGCGAGGGCACGATACGACTCGACGAGTTCCCGGCCCAGCTCGACATCGGATACGCCAAAACGATCACTTCACAGCCGGAGTGGGTGGCCGTGAATCACGACACCGGTCTGTGGTTCGCGCGCGAGCATGAGCTCAGTTTCTGGATGTTCGACGGTGAGGGCCGGCGCTGGCATCGCTCGGAGCGCCCGGCGGGGCCCACGCTGCTGTGGACCCACGGGGCGAAGGTCACGCTGCGTCTGGAGGGCGTGACGTCCGAGAAGAAGGCGCTGGACATCGCCCGGTCCACGAATGATCGGGGTTGACACCTGCGACGACCGATGCCGGGCGGCACCGATGCGGCCGCGTGGCGGTCGAAAAGCGGCGGCCGGAAAAGGGACCGCGGCAGACGGAACCTGAACGGCTCGAGCGGTGTACCAGAAGTGAACCGGCTCGGAGCGGCCGCGCCGGGGGCAGTGGGGGTGCGCATGCGTACGGTACGGAGACTGATTGCGTTGACCGCGTCATTGGCCGCGGCGCTGGC
This sequence comes from Streptomyces sp. SID5785, assembly GCF_009870065.1. Taxonomy (GTDB): domain Bacteria; phylum Actinomycetota; class Actinomycetes; order Streptomycetales; family Streptomycetaceae; genus Streptomyces. The sequence goes on from NZ_WWIA01000648.1 coordinate 9,952, forward strand.
GCTGGTCCTGTGGGGCGCTGCCCAGGCCTCGGCCGGCGGACCGACCAGTGTGCTGGTCGTGTCGCCGGAGAGCCAGGAGAGTGCCTCCCTCTACTTCAGTGACGAGAGGTACGAGCGGTTGGCCCGGCTCGTCGGCGAGCCGGGCGAAGGGAAGAAGGAGATCCCGCCCGGCCTGGAGGTCGGATCCGGTCGGCAGCTCAATGTGACCTGGCTGCGACACGACATCAGCCCTTGGCGTGTGGACCGCGTGTACCCGGACACTCCGGGCAGCAAGGAGGTCTGGATCCACACGTCGACGGACATGGAGACGCTGAACGGTGTCTGGCACACAGCCCAGCACCCCGCCGAGCTGCGGTCCCTGCTCCACAAGCTGGGAGTGATGGGGAAGGCGAAGAGCGGCGGTGCAGGGGCCGTCTTTCCGGCGCCGGACCGGTCCCAGGACCGATCGACGACACAACCGCAGGCAACGCCTTCGGGTACCGCACCAGCGGCCGTGGGCTCCACGCCCGGGAGCTCTGGATGGTGGTGGGTGGTGCCTGGCCTGCTGGCCGGTGCTGCTCTGGCCCTCCTGGCGCGGCCCGCGGCCGTGGGACTGCCGCGGAAGATATCCGCGGTCTGGCGGCACAGAGAGCCCGGGCCGCGTCAGGAGCTGCGGGGCACCGAGGCGCCCTGAGCCGTGAGGGCAGCCCGGTCGGCCCGAGCTGCTGCACGGCGGATGCACCGGGCGCCCTGTCCGGAACCGAAGGGGCGGGCGCCCGATGCCCGACGTGCGGCTCAGGTCAGGTCGACCGTCGGGTAGAGCGGGAAGCCGGCGAGCAGGTCAGAGGCACGGTGGGACACCTCATCGGCGATCTTCGCGTCCAGGACGTGATGAGCCTTGGACACGGTGCCCTTGCTGGTGGTGCCGGGCTCGGCCGCGGCCAGGACTCGGTCCATGAGCGCGGCGATCTCGTCCATCTCCGCAGCACCCAGACCCCGGGTGGTCAGTGCAGGGGTTCCGATACGGATGCCGGAGGTGTACCAGGCGCCGTTCGGGTCGGCGGGGATGGCGTTGCGGTTGGTGACGATGCCCGAATCAAGAAGCGCGGACTCGGCCTGGCGGCCGGTCAGACCATAGGAGGTGGCGACATCGATCAGATTGAGGTGGTTGTCCGTACCGCCGGTGACCAGCGTGGCGCCGCGTCGGGTGAGGCCCTCGGCCAGGGCGCGGGCGTTGTCGACCACGGACTGGGCGTACGTGCGGAACTCGGGGCGCCGCGCTTCGGCGAGAGCGACGGCCTTGGCGGCCATGACGTGCGGCAGCGGGCCGCCGAGCACCATCGGGCAGCCACGGTCGACCTGGTCCTTGAGGGAGTCGTCGCACAGCACCATGCCGCCGCGCGGGCCCCGCAGGGACTTGTGCGTCGTCGTGGTGACGATCTGAGCGTGCGGCACCGGGTCGAAGTCACCGGTGAGCACCTTGCCGGCGACGAGCCCGGCGAAGTGCGCCATGTCGACCATCAGGGTCGCGCCGACCTCGTCCGCGATCTCTCGCATGATGCGGAAGTTCACGAGGCGGGGGTAGGCCGAGTACCCGGCGACGATGATCAGCGGCTTGAACTCACGTGCCTGGGTCCGCAGGGCCTCGTAGTCGATGAGCCCGGTGGCGGGGTCGGTGCCGTAGGAACGCTGGTCGAACATCTTGCCGGAGATGTTGGGGCGGAAGCCATGGGTGAGGTGGCCGCCGGCGTCGAGGGACATGCCCAGCATCCGCTGGTTGCCGAAAGCCTGGCGGAGCTCGGCCCAGTCGGCGTCGGTCAGGTCGTTAATCTGGCGGACCCCGGTCTTCGCCAGGAAGGGCACCTCGACCCGGTCGGCGAGCACGGCCCAGAACGCGACGAGGTTCGCGTCGATACCGGAGTGCGGCTGGACGTAGGCGTGCCGAGCGCCGAAGAGCTCACGGGCGTGCTCGGCGGCCAGGGACTCCACGGTGTCGACGTTGCGGCAGCCGGCGTAGAAGCGACGGCCGACGGTGCCTTCGGCGTACTTGTCGCTGAACCAGTTGCCCATGGTCAGCAGGGTGGCCGGGGAGGCGTAGTTCTCCGAGGCGATCAGCTTGAGCATCTCGCGCTGATCGGTGAGCTCCTGGCCGATGGCGTCGGCGACGCGGGGCTCCACGGCCCGGATGACGTCGAGTGCGGCGCGGTACGCGGTGGATTCGGGGGTGATGTCGTTCATCGGGCAGCCTCCGGACGCGGTCGGTTCACGGTTCGGCCCAGGCGCACGGCACACAGATCACGGGCCGCTCCCCGATGGTCGGTCCCATCCCAGCGCGCCAGTCACGGCCCGGGGATCACACTACCGGGCTCGCCGTTGCGCGAGGTTTCCACGTCCACGATGCGAGCGACGATAGGAAGGGGCCACAAACCCGTCTCGTGCCGTAAGAGCTACAGGGCTTCCAAGCCGCCAGAACGGAGATCCCGTGACTTCTGTGACTCCCCACCCCGCCGAAGACGCGCCCGCCGCGACGGAGAGCTACATCAGCTCCTCGGACGCCCACAGTGCGCACAACTACCACCCGCTGCCGGTCGTCGTCGCGACGGCGGACGGGGCCTGGATGACGGATGTCGAGGGGCGTCGCTATCTCGACATGCTCGCCGGGTACTCCGCCCTCAACTTCGGACACGGCAACCGCCGGCTGATCGAGGCGGCCAAGGCCCAGCTGGAGCGGGTGACGCTGACCTCGCGGGCCTTCCATCACGACCGGTTCGCCGAGTTCTGCACCGAGCTCGCCGAGTTGTGCGGCATGGAGATGGTGCTGCCGATGAACACGGGCGCGGAGGCCGTCGAGACGGCGGTGAAGACCGCGCGCAAGTGGGGTTACCGGGTGAAGGGCGTACCGGACGGCCGGGCCCGGATCGTGGTGGCGAGCGACAACTTCCACGGACGCACGACCACCATCGTCAGCTTCTCCACGGACGCGGAGGCGAGGGCGGACTTCGGGCCGTACACCCCCGGCTTCGACATCGTCCCGTACGGGGACCTGGCGGCGCTGCGGGAAGCCGTCACGGACGAGACGGTGGCGGTCCTGCTGGAGCCGATCCAGGGAGAGGCCGGGGTGCTGGTACCGCCGCCCGGATACCTGGCCGGCGTGCGCGAGCTGACACGCGAGCGGAGCGTGCTGTTCATCGCGGACGAGATCCAGTCCGGACTCGGCCGCACGGGGCGGACGTTCGCCTGCGAGCACGAGGGCGTGGTCCCCA
>NZ_WWIA01000068.1 GCF_009870065.1 Streptomyces sp. SID5785
GGTGGCGCACCGAGCTCGGCGGTGACCGTCCCGGCGATCTCGTCCTGACGGGCCACGAGCACGTCCCGCAGCGCGGCGATCCGCGCGGCGCGTTCGGCGGGCGGGGTCGCGGCCCAGCCCGGGAAGGCCGCGCGGGCGGCGCGCACGGCGGTGTCGACGTCCTCGGCGGTGCCCGCGGGGACGTGGCCGATCACCTGCTCGTCGGCCGGGTCGACGACGGCGATCGTCTCGCCGCTCGCTGCGGCCCGCCAGGCGCCGCCGATGTACATCCCCTCGTGGGCCTTCATGGCTCTCCTCCGGTACCGCGTGTGTGTCGCCGCTCTTCCTGGACACCCAAACTAGCGGTGATAGTTTTCGGGCGCCAGGGACCGGCCGGAGACCCCTGTCACGCCGCCGGTAATTCCTCAGTAACGGCGGCTTCCTAGCGTGCGAACTCCCCCGTACCGTTCCCGGAGGAGTGCCCCCGATGCACCTGCCCCGACCGCCCCGGCGCAGAGCCGCCGCATGGGCGGCGGCCGCGTTCACCGCGACCGCTCTGGCCGTCGGCGTCCCGCCGGCCGCCGCCGACACCCCGTCCGCAGCCGCCACGGCGAAGATCGACTCGGCGCTTGACAAGGCCGTCGCCAAGGGTGGCGACGCGACGTTCTTCGTCGTCCTCAAGGACGAGGCGGACCTGTCCGGCGCGAGGAAGGCCACGACGCACGCCGCGAAGGCGAAGGCCGCCTACAAGGAGCTGCGCGCCCACGCCGACGACAGCCAGACCGCGCTGAGATCCTTCCTCGACCGGAAGAAGGTCGGCCACAAGGACTACTGGATCGCCAACACGATCCAGGTCACCGGCGACAAGGCCCTCGTCGACGAGCTCGCCGAGCGCTCGGACGTGGCGTCGGTCGTCAAGCGGAGTTCGTTCAAGCTCGACGACGACGAGACCTCCGACAAGAAGGTCACCCGGTCACGCGCCGCGTCGGCGAGGACCGGCTCCTCCGCCGAAGGCGACGACACTCCCGTGTGGGGCGTCTCCGACATCAAGGCCGACCAGGTCTGGGACCGGTACAAGGACCGCGGCGAGGGCATCGTCGTCGCCAGCGTCGACTCGGGTGTGCAGTACGACCACCCGGACCTCGTCGCCAACTACCGTGGCAACAACGGCGACGGCACGTTCACGAACGACTACAACTTCTACGACCCGTCGGGCACGTGCGCCACCAGCACCACCCCGTGCGACAACGCCGGCCACGGCACCCACACCATGGGCACGATGGTCGGCAAGAACGGCATCGGTGTCGCACCGGACGCGAAGTGGATCGCCGCCAAGGGCTGCGCCGGCGAGACGTGCTACAACGACGACCTGCTCGCCGCCGGCCAGTGGATCCTCGCGCCGACCGACCACAACGGGCAGAACCCGCGCCCGGACCTCGCCCCGAACATCGTCAACAACTCCTGGGGCGACCCCACCGGCGTCGACCCCTTCTACCAGGACATCCTGGACGCCTGGGACGCCGCGGGCATCTTCGAGGCCTTCGCGGCCGGCAACGAGGGCGACGGCGTGACCTGTTCGACGACGCACCCGCCGGGCTCGCAGTCCTCGTCCTACGCCGTGGGCGCGTACGACTCCACCGGCACGATCGCCCACTTCTCCAGCTTCGGCCCCTCCCCGATCGACGGTTCGGCCAAGCCGAACATCTCGGCGCCGGGCGTAGCCGTCGAGTCCGCGTGGCCCGGCTCGTCGTACAACACCATCGACGGCACGTCGATGGCGACACCGCACGTCGCGGGCGCCGTGGCACTCCTGTGGTCGGCGGCCCCCTCGCTGATCGGCGACATCGACGAGACCCGCAAGCTGCTCGGCGAGGGCGCGCGCGACGTCGACGACACCCACTGCGGCGGCACCGCCGGCATGAACAACGTGTGGGGCGAGGGCAAGCTCGACGCCCTCGCCTCCGTCGACAGGTCGCCGCACACCGCCGCCACCGTCAGCGGCACGGTCACCGACAAGGCGACCGGCGCGGCGCTGGCGAACATCACCCTCACGGCCACCGACGCCGCCGGCTCCGTGCGCACGGTCAGGACCGGGGCCGACGGCACCTACCGTCTGCCGCTGACCCCGGGCACGTACTCCTTCGCCTTCAGCGGCTACGGCTACGCGAACAGCTCGGTCACCGGTGTCGCCCTCACCGCCGGCCAGGCCTTCACGCAGGACATCGCGCTGACCGCGGTCGCCTCGCACCAGGTCTCCGGCACCGTCCTCGACGTCTCCGGCAAGGCACTGGCGGGCGCGAAGGTCGAACTGAACGGCTCGCCGCTCGACTCCGTCACCACCGACGCCAAGGGCCGTTACACCTTCGCCGAGGTCTCCGAGGGGTCCTTCACCCTGACGGTGAAGCCCGCCGCCCCGGTTCTGTGCAACGGCGTCTTCACCGGCACCGCCGCCGTCGGCTCCGCCGACCTGACGAAGAACGTCCGGGTCCCGAACCGCACGGACAGCTCCGGCAACTCCTGCGCCCCGGCCGCCTACGCGTGGATCGCGGGCTCCAAGAAGGTCGCCCTGTCCGGTGACGAGGACTCCGCCCGGGTCGCGCTGCCCTTCTCGGTGAAGCTGTACGGCGTCGCGTACTCCTCGGCCTCGGTCACCACCGACGGCCTGGTCAACTTCCTGTCCTCGCGCGTCGGCGACTACGGCAACACCGCTCTGCCGACGACCGGCCCGAACGGTGTGAAGGGCATCGTCGCCCCGCTGTGGGACGACCTCACCCTCGACAAGAAGTCCTCGGTGCAGACCGCCACCACCGGCACCAAGGGCAGCCGCACGTTCGCCATCGTGTGGAACAACGCCGCCTACGCGAACGGCACATCGGGCCGCGCCACCTTCGAGGCCGTCTTCGACGAGGCCACCGGCGCCGTGACCCTGCAGTACCGGTCCGTCGCGGACAAGGGCGCGAGTGCCACCGTCGGCATCGCCGACCAGTCCGGCACCGACGCCCTCCAGTACGCGTACAACGAGTCCGTGATCGCCGGCGGCACCGCCGTCCGCTTCACGCAGGGAGCCAAGTGATGAGATCCCACCACGCGCCGCGGGCGCTCGCGCTCGCCTCCGGTCTGGTCGCGGCCGGTCTGTGCCTGACCGCCGTGCCGCAGGCCAGGGCCGACGGCGACAGCGGTTCGGCGATGAAGCTGACCTCCGCCGAGGCGAAGAAGCTCGCCGCCCACGTGACCCTCGACCCGAACGTCAGGGCCGAGGACACCCCCGGCACGAAGAAGGACGCCGCCTCCGCCCCGGAAGCCTCGGCCCCGGAAGTCTCCGCTTCCGGCAGCGTCTCCGCCGACCCGACCACCCCGGTCACCGTGACCCCGAAGGGCACGCTGGAAGGCGTGCGCGGCATGGGCGCCACGGTGCCGGCCGGCAAGAACGGCGACCACTACTCCGTCAACAGCATGGGCTACGTGCAGCTGCACGCCGCCGACGGCAGGACGAAGTGGGCCCGCACCACCAGCTCGTTCTTCACGGACTGGCAGGTCAAGCCGCTCCAGGTGTGGCGGACCGAGCCGTACCCGGCGCAGATCCTGATGGGCTACAACGCGGTCTCGCCGTTCTCGCCGAACTCCGACTCCGGCTACTCGACCGGCGACCTCACCGGCGACGGCGTGCCGGACATCGCGTTCACCGCATCGGTGGGCATCGAGGACCCGCGCTCCTTCACGTCCCCCGGATCGGACCTCAACTCCGGCACGTTCGTGACCGTCCTCGACGGCAGGAGCGGCGCCACCGTGTGGTCGAAGCTGTACGACTACGCCTCCATGGTGAAGATCGTCGACGGCACGCTGCTGATCGCCGACGCGCCCCGGATGGGCATCGACAGGAACATCCCGGCCGATGCCACGCTCACCCTGACCGGCCTGACGTTCACGTCCGGATCGGACGGCAGGCTGACCCCGGCCACGTCGTGGACGTACGACTCGAAGGAGACCCGCTTCGCGAACTGGGGCGACCTCCAGGACCTCGGCAAGGGCAAGGTCGCTGTCTCCTGGAACCTGCGGAAGGGCGACGGTGTCGCGGCGCGCGGCCGCACCCTGGTGCTCGACGCCGCCGACGGCTCCGTCACCTGGCAGACCGACAGCATGCTGTACAACCGCCAGATGCGCCTGGACTCCGGGCGCAGGCGGATCGTCGCGATCGAGCAGTCGGACGCCACGGACGCGGTGCACTACGAGGTCGCCGCCTACGACCTGAAGACCGGTCACCGCACCACGCTGCAGGGCCGGGACAACGTCGTGCCCACCGCCCTCGCGGTCGGAGACCTCGGCGGGAAGGCCGGCGACGAGTACGCGGTCGCCGAGTCCTCGTTCGACGAGAACTTCCTTGTCAGCGCCAACACCGTCCGGGTCGTGAACGGCGACAGCGCGGACAGGCTCCGGTGGTCCCACACGGTCAAGCGGGACGACGACGACGGCGACAGCGCGGCCAACACCTTCGGCCTTTCGGTGGCCGCCGGCAAGCTGGTCTCCGCCGGCCAGGACAACGACAACTTCGACGTGCCCGAGAACCGGGGCGGCACCCGCTACGCGTCGCTGACGGTGTTCTCCGCCAAGGGCGCCGTCGCCTGGCAGTCCAAGGGCGTCGCGGGCACGGCGATGTACACGGACATCTACAGCGACACGGCGGGCACGCACGTCCGCGTGATCGACCCGGGCGAGAACATCCGCACGTTCAAGCTCGCGAACGGCAAGGCGGAGAAGGTCACGCCGCTGCAAGGTGACGTCTCGCACGCGGCGAGCGCCGACCTGGACAAGGACGGCAAGAACGACCTGATCATGGGCGGTTCGTCGAACGGCCTGTGGGCCTACTCGGGGCCGTCCATGGTGAACGGCGCCAAGCCCGAGAAGCTGTGGCAGGCCACGCTGCCGGGCGCGGTCCACGACATCGAGACCGGCGACGTCGACGGCGACGGCAGGCCCGAGATCGTCGTCGCGGCCGACACCGCCACGGTCGTCCTCAACGGGAAGACCGGCAAGACGCTCGCCACCATCGACGGCGGCGGCCAGTACATCCACACGGCCGAGCTGGCCGACCTGGACGGCGACGGCGAGCAGGACATCCTCGTCCCGGCCGACGCGCTGCGGGCCTACCACGGCGACGGCCACGCCCTGTGGACGTACCACGCCCCCGAGGACGCGGGTGACGTGCAGTTCGCCGACCCCTCGGTGAACGACGGCCGGGTGTACGCCTCGTACGCCAGTGCCGGTGCGGTCGACCTGACCGATCCGGTGACGAGCGCCGTCGCGCTCGACGCCAAGACCGGCAAGGCCCGCTGGTCGGCAGCGCCGAAGGCGCCGGCCGACGCCACCAGCGCCATCCGCACCCTCACCCCGAACGAGGGCGTCTTCGCCTCCGAGGAGATCCCCTACGCCGACGGCCACGCGGTGGCCTACGTGTGGAACGTCGACGCACCCCTCAAGGTCGACGGCACCACCGTGATCACCTCGCAGAATGTCTTCGAGATCCGCGACGGGCGCACCGGCGAGGTCGTCCATACGTCGATGTCCGGCGGACTGTGGACGCACACCAGCTTCTTCGCCGAGGACGGAGCGCTGTACGAGGGCGGGGTCGCCTCGTTCCGACGGTTCCGCGCGAACGGCGACGACACGGTGCAGGGCGTGTTCCCGACCTCGCACGGCGGCGGTTTCCTCACCGGTCCCGGCGGGCGCCGGCTGCTGGCCGCCGGGACGGAGGGCGGGCTGTACCTGTGGGACCCGAGCATCCTCGAGTCCGACGACACCTGGGCCCCCGAGGTCGGCAAGTCCCCCACCCTCATGGGCGCCCGCAACCTCTTCACGGGCGACCTCGACGGGGACGGCGTCGACGAGGTCGTGTCCCTCAACAACGACCTGGGCGGCTACGACCGTCTCGTCGGCCTGTTCGGCGGCGGGGTCTACTCGGACGACCACGCCATCCACCAGGTGACCGCCTACAAGCTGTCCTGATCTGTCAGCGTGACGAACTGACGGTCTGATGTCCCGTGCAGCCGGACCCCCTGGGCCTCGCCCAGGGGGTCCTCCGCTCGCTCGGTTACAGTTGCGCCCTCATGGACGAGCAGCAGACCGACAGTTCACTTTCGGCCACCCCGCTGCTGCGTCTGCACCTTTTCGGCGGTTTCGCGGTGACGCGTGACGGCGGTCCCGCCCCCGCCGACCGCTGGAGTCGGCCCAGCGCCCGGACCCTCGTCAAACTGCTCGCCGTCACACCCGACCACCAGCTCCACCGCGAGCAGGCCATGGACGTCTGCTGGCCGGACGCCGACCGGCACTCCGCGACCGGCAGTCTGCGGGTCGCCCTGCACGCCGCACGCCGCGCCCTGGAACCCGAACTCGCACCGCGCGCCAGTTCCTCGTACCTGATATCCGACGGCGCGCTGCTGCGTCTGGATCCGGCCACCGTACGCATCGACGCCGACGAGGCGGAGTCGGCGGCGCGGGCCGCGCTCGCCTCCGGGGAACCCGGTGAACTGGCCGCCGCCCTGGACCTGTTCAGCGGTGAGCTGCTGCCCGAGGACCGGTACGCGGACTGGGCGCAGGCCCGCCGCGAACGGCTCGTCGCCCTGCGCGAGGAGGTGCTGCTCGCGCAGGCCGCCGCGCACCTGGCGCAAGGCTCCCACGCCGAGGCGGTCGCCACGGCCGAGCGGATCCTGGTCTCCAGCCCCGCCGAGGAGGCCGCCCACCGGATCCTGATGGAGGCGTACCTGCGCCAGAGGCTGCGGCGGCTCGCGGTGCGCCAGTACCACGCGTGCCGGGCGGCGCTCGACGCCGACCTGGGCGTACGGCCCGGCCCCGAGACCGAGCGGCTGCACCGGCTCGCGCTCACCGACTCCCCCGCGCCGGCCGTCACCGCGCCGACGCTGCCCGCCCCGCTGCGCGCGCCCGCGGAGGGCCCGCTGCGCGGGCGTGACAACGTTCTCCTGCGGCTGCTCACCCCGGCCGGGCCACCGGTCACCCTGCTCACCGGCGAGGCGGGCGTCGGCAAGACGAGCCTGGCCGGCGAGGCGGCGCGGCGGGCCGCCGCGGACGGGACCGCCGTGCTGTGGGGCGGCGGGCACGACGCCGAGGGGCACACCCCGTACGGGGCGTTCGCGGAGGCGCTGGACGGCTGGCTGGCCGAATGGGACGCCGGGCAACGGGCGCACGCGGGGGCCGAGTACCCCGAACTGGCCGCGTTCCTGCCCTCGCTCGGGCGGGTGCGTGCCGGCCGGGAGCGCGGCCCGGAGGAGGAGCGCGATCTGCTGTTCCGGGCGACGTACGGGCTGCTCGGCGAACTCGCCGCGCAACAACCGGTGTTGGTGGTCCTGGACGATCTGCACGCCGCCGACGAGGGCTCGTACCAGCTGCTGAGCCATCTGGCGCGCCGGGTCGCGGCCGGCGGGACCGCCCTGCGCTTCCTGGCCACCTACCGCGAGGAGGAGCTGCCCGAGGGCGATCCGCGCCGCTCGGCGGTCGCGGCGTTGCTGCGCGGGCGGCTCGCCGCGCGCGAGGAAGTGGCCCGCCTGGACCGGGAGGCGTGCCTGGCGGTCGTACGGGACGCGGGCGCGTCCGGCGACCGGGTCGACCGGGTCTGGGAACTCTCCCTGGGCAACCCGCTGTTCGCCCTGGAACTCGCGCACGGCAGCACCGAGTCCGTCGCCGCCGGCCGCCAGGCCCCGGACGGGGTACGGGAGTTGGTGGGCGAGCGGCTCGGACGGCTGGACCGCGACACCCGCCGGGTCGTCGAGGCGCTGTCCGTCACCGGTGGCGAGAGCGCGCTCGCCGAGCTGCTCGACGTCGCCGCGCACGGGCTGAGGCCCGCGCTCGACGCGGACGCGGCGGCCGACGCTCTGGAGCGCGCGATCGCCGCCTCGCTCATCGAGGAACGCCAGGTCGTGGTCGCGGGCCGCGCCCAGGAAGGGCTCGCCTTCCGCCATCCGCTGGTCCGCCTCACGTGCTACGAGCAGCTGACCGCGGTACGCCGTCGGCAGCTGCACGCCGCGTTCGCGCAGACCGTGCTGCGCCGCCGCCCCGACGCGGTCGACACGCTCGCCTCGCACTTCGCGCGCGCCGACGACCCGCGCGCCGCCGAGTACCTGCGTCGGGCGGCGGAGCGCGCCGCCGCCGTCTACGCCAACGACACCGCCGACCGCTACTACCGCGACCTCGTCGCCCGGCTCGACGTGGACGCGGCACGGGCGCGTCTCGCGCACGCCCAGGTCCTGCGTCGCATGGGCCAGTTCGCGGCGGCGGCGGAGGTGCTGCGGCGGGCGCTCTGCGAGTTCGCGCGGCGCGGCGACCACGACGACACCGTGCTCGCGGCGGCCCGGCTCGCGGAGACCCTCGTCAAGGCCGAGGACGCGGAGGCCGCCCTGCGGGTGCTCGCCGCGCACCCGCCCGCCGAGGACACCGCGCCCGAGCCGACCGCGTCGCACCACCTCGCGCGGGCGGTCGCGCTCGGTGTCCAGGGGCGGTACGCGGACGGCTACGCGGCGGCCCGGCAGGCGCTCGCGCCCACGCTGCGGGTGCCCGGGGTGACCGGCCAGGGGCTCCTGGCACGCTGCCACTGCGGGCAGGCCACGAACCTGGCGCTCGCGGGCCGCTTCAACGAGGCCCGTGAGGCCGCCGACCTGGCGCTCGCCCCCGCCCGGGCGTACG
>NZ_WWIA01000649.1 GCF_009870065.1 Streptomyces sp. SID5785
GGGCGAGGTCGGAGGGGAGGAGGGAGCCGATCCAGCAGTCACGGAGCACCCCCTTGTTGAGCAGCCCCGCCCGCAGCACCCCCTCCACCGTGAACCCGGCCTTCTCGGCGACCGCCCGCGACCCCGCGTTCCCCGCCTCGGCGCGCCATTCCAGGCGGACGCAGGCCAGGTCGGTGAAGGCCCAGCGGGCCAGGCCCAGGACGGCCTCCGTCATGTAGCCGCGGCCGCGGTACTCCTTGGCGGACCAGAAGCCGACCTCCCACGCCCCCGCGCGCGGGTGGTGCAGCGAGGCCGCGGCGACGATCGGGCCGTCGGTCTCGTGCCGTACCGCGAACGTGTACTCGGTGTCGGCGCGCCAGCCGTCCGGCACCAGGTGCCGGACGAAGTACTCGGCGTCCACGCGCGCGTACGGGGAAGGGACCGTGGTCCAGCGCTGGATGTCCGGATCCTGGGCCGCGGCGTACACCTCGTCGATGTCGGCGGGCACGAACGTGCGCAGTTGCAGGCGGTCGGTGGTCAGGGTCACGGGGTCCATCGACCGATTCTGCTCGGGACGGGCCCGGGATGTCACCAGTTTTCATGCCCCGTACCGGCACCTTCCGTGCCGCCCGTCCGTTGGACCTGATGGCAGACCTCCCGGCGCGGTGGGGTCCTCGCATACGATGGCCGTTGCTCAGGCTGTCGTCTGGGTAACCGACCGTGCCAGGCCCGACCGGCAAGGAGACCAACCCCAGTGTCCGTCCTCTCGAAGATCATGCGTGCAGGCGAAGGCAAGATCCTGCGCAAGCTGCACCGCATCGCGGACCAGGTCAACTCCATCGAAGAGGACTTCGTGAGCCTCTCCGACGCCGAGCTGCGCGCCCTCACCGACGAGTACAAGGAGCGGTACGCCGACGGCGAGAGCCTCGACGACCTGCTGCCCGAGGCGTTCGCCACCGTCCGTGAGGCCGCCAAGCGCGTGCTCGGACAGCGCCACTACGACGTCCAGCTGATGGGTGGCGCCGCCCTCCACCTCGGTTATGTGGCCGAGATGAAGACGGGTGAGGGAAAGACCCTGGTCGGCACTCTGCCGACGTATCTGAACGCGCTGTCCGGCGAGGGCGTCCACCTGATCACGGTGAACGACTACCTGGCCGAGCGCGACTCCGAGATGATGGGCCGCGTCCACAAGTTCCTGGGCCTGAGCGTCGGCTGCATCCTGGCGAACATGACGCCGGCCCAGCGCCGCGAGCAGTACAACTGCGACATCACCTACGGCACGAACAACGAGTTCGGCTTCGACTACCTCCGCGACAACATGGCGTGGGCGCAGGACGAGCTCGTCCAGCGCGGTCACAACTTCGCGGTGGTCGACGAGGTCGACTCCATCCTCGTCGACGAGGCCCGTACGCCGCTGATCATCTCCGGCCCCGCCGACCAGGCCACGAAGTGGTACGGCGACTTCGCGAAGCTCGTCACGCGCCTGAAGAAGGGCGAGGCGGGCAATCAGCTCAAGGGCATCGAGGAGACCGGCGACTACGAGGTCGACGAGAAGAAGCGCACGGTCGCCATCCACGAGCCGGGCGTCGCCAAGGTCGAGGACTGGCTGGGCATCGACAACCTCTACGAGTCGGTCAACACCCCGCTGGTGGGCTACCTGAACAACGCCATCAAGGCGAAGGAGCTCTTCAAGAAGGACAAGGACTACGTCGTCATCGACGGCGAAGTCATGATCGTCGACGAGCACACCGGCCGTATCCTCGCCGGCCGCCGGTACAACGAGGGCATGCACCAGGCGATCGAGGCGAAGGAAGGGGTGGACATCAAGGACGAGAACCAGACCCTTGCGACGATCACCCTGCAGAACTTCTTCCGCCTGTACAGCAAGCTCTCCGGCATGACCGGTACGGCGATGACCGAGGCCGCCGAGTTCCACCAGATCTACAAGCTGGGCGTCGTCCCGATCCCGACGAACAAGCCGATGGTCCGCAAGGACCAGGCCGACCTGATCTACCGCACCGAGGTCGCCAAGTTCGACGCGGTCGTCGACGACATCGCGGAGAAGCACGAGAAGGGCCAGCCGATCCTCGTCGGTACGACGTCGGTCGAGAAGTCCGAGTACCTCTCGCAGCAGCTGTCCAAGCGCGGTGTCCAGCACGAGGTGCTCAACGCGAAGCAGCACGACCGCGAGGCCACGATCGTCGCGCAGGCGGGCCGCAAGGGCGCCGTCACCGTCGCGACGAACATGGCCGGCCGAGGCACCGACATCAAGCTCGGCGGCAACCCGGACGACCTCGCGGAGGCCGAGCTGCGCCAGGCGGGCCTCGACCCGGTCGAGCACGTCGAGGAGTGGGCGGCCCGGCTGCCCGCCGCCCTGGAGAAGGCCGAGCAGGCCGTCAAGGCGGAGTTCGAGGAGGTCAAGGACCTCGGCGGGCTCTACGTCCTGGGCACGGAGCGCCACGAGTCGCGCCGCATCGACAACCAGCTGCGCGGTCGCTCCGGCCGTCAGGGCGACCCGGGCGAGTCCCGGTTCTACCTGTCGCTCGGTGACGACCTGATGCGCCTGTTCAAGGCCCAGATGGTCGAGCGCGTGATGTCCATGGCCAACGTGCCGGACGACGTCCCGATCGAGAACAAGATGGTCACCCGCGCCATCGCCTCCGCCCAGTCGCAGGTCGAGCAGCAGAACTTCGAGACGCGGAAGAACGTCCTGAAGTACGACGAGGTGCTCAACCGCCAGCGCGAGGTCATCTACGGCGAGCGCCGCCGCGTCCTGGAGGGCGAGGACCTGCACGAGCAGGTGCAGCACTTCATGGACGACACGATCGACGCCTACATCGGCGCCGAGACGGCCGAGGGCTTCGCCGAGGAGTGGGACCTGGACCGGCTGTGGGGCGCCTTCCGGCAGCTCTACCCGATCAAGGTCACCGTCGAGGAGCTGGAGGACGAGGCCGGGGACCGTGCCGGGCTCACCGCCGAGTTCATCGGCGAGGCCGTCAAGGACGACATCCACGCGCAGTACGAGGCCCGCGAGGAGCAGCTCGGCTCCGAGATCATGCGCGAGCTGGAGCGCCGCGTGGTGCTGAGCGTGCTCGACCGCAAGTGGCGCGAGCACCTCTACGAGATGGACTACCTCCAGGAGGGCATCGGCCTGCGGGCCATGGCGCAGAAGGACCCGCTGGTCGAGTACCAGCGCGAGGGCTTCGACATGTTCACCGCCATGATGGAGGGCATCAAGGAGGAGTCCGTCGGCTACCTGTTCAACCTGGAGGTCCAGGTCGAGCAGCAGGTCGAGGAGGTGCCGGTCGAGGACGCGGCGCCCACCTCGCTGGAGAAGTCGCCGGAGGACACCGTTCCGGCGCAGGCCGGGGCGTCCCGCCCGGAGATCCGGGCCAAGGGTCTCGACGCTCCGCAGCGTCCGGACCGCCTGCACTTCCAGGCGCCGAACGCGGAGGGTGGTGTCGACGAGGGCGATTTCGTGACCGAGGGCGGCCCGACCCGCTCCGAGGCCGACGGTCTGACCCGCGCCGAGCGCCGCAAGCAGCAGAAGGGGCGCCGCCGCAAGAAGTGACGGCAGCGTCGTAGATCGTGGGAAGGGGCCGGACACACCTCGTGTCCGGCCCCTTCTGCGTGCTCGGCGGGCCGTGTCCTGCGGGCCGTGCCCGGTGGGCGTAGGCAACTCCGCGGGGTCACAGCGCGGCGAGCAGGTCCTCCAGCGGTGCGGGGGCGCGGCCGGAGGTCAGCGCCTCGGTCAGCGCCCGCCCGTAGTGGATCTTGCGCCCCTTCTTGGTGCCGAAGAAGCGCCGCAGTTGCTGGGGCGCGGGGCGGCCCTGCTGGGCGGGCTGGCGCTGGAACGTCTGCAGGGAGCGCAGATCGCCCTCCGCGCGGACGAGTTCCTCGACGCGGAGGACGCCGAGGGCGCGGATGAGCTCGTCCTCCAGGTCGGCGGCGCAGACGTAGAACTCCTGGTCGGGCAGGGCGACGCCGGCCCGCTCCAGGCCGCGCTCGTAGTAGCCGCGCTCGGCCTCGTCGCACAGGCCGGTCAGGCGCAGGCCGAGACCGGCCGGGCCGAGCAGGGCGGCGAACCGGGCGATGCTCATGGCTCCGCCCATCGGCAGGACGCAGACGCCCTCGGCGGCGAGGTCGCGGCCGCGGCGGGCGGCGAGCGCCTCGACGGCGGCGGCGTCGCTGGGCCCCTCCAGGAGGACGGCGGTGCGCACGGGCAGCTGACGGGCGAGCACGCGGGCCCGCTCTCCGGCCCCGTCGACCCCGCCGTCGGCCCCGCCGGACCTGCCGGCGTCCCAGGCGACGACCGCCTCCCGGAAGTCCGCCATACCCGCCGCCTTCTCCCCGGTCCGGTTCGCCGGGTCCTCCGCCCTGCCCACGCTCCGGCCGGCCGGGTCCGCCGCCCCGTCGGCCGCCCTGTCCGCCGCCGTGCTCGCGGTCGCGTCGTTCGCCGAGTCCGTCGTCATGGGACGAGTCTGCGTCCTGGCGGTGTCCGGCGGTAGCCGGTTTCCCGGGGCGCCCGCGTCTCCGCGGCCGGGCCCTTCGACGGGAGCCGCTGACCGGCGGTCCCGCTCAGGGCGCGGACTCGCGCGGTGGGCGCCCGTCCAGTTCGACCGCCGTGCAGCGCCAGCGCATGCTGTCGTCGAGGACCAGCCGGAAGGCGAGCGCGTGCAGCCGGGGGCCGGCGGCGATGCGGGCGAAGACCTCGTAGGAGCCGGGCGCGGGTTCGAAGTGGCCGATGCGGTGGATGCGGGGGCGGGCCGGGCCCAGGGAGCGTTCGGCGGCCAGCCACAGCAGGTCCTCGTAGGCCTGGTGGAGGGCGTGCCGGGCGAACCAGTGCAGCGGTTTCTGGCCGCTGAGCACGAGGACGAGCCGCTCGGTGAACAGTTCGGTCGGGTGCGGCGGCGTCCGCGGGGCGGTCCGTCCGGGGCCCGGGCCCGCGCTGTCCCGCCGGGCGGGCGGCCGGGTGCTCCGCCGGGGCCCCCGCCTGGTCATCACCTTCTGCACAGCGCCTCCGATACTCATCGGTAACTTCGTGGTGATGATCTTGTACGAGGCCGGACCCGGGCCCCGCAAGAGCCGCCGCGGGCCGTCGGGAGCCAGGGGCCGGTTCGCTCATCAGAGTGGCCCGGGGCCGCGCGGGCCCCGCGCGCACAGGCCGGCCGGGGGTGAACCGGCGGCGCCGCGCTGACGCGGCGGCCCGGTCCGGGCGGCGGCCCGAAGGGGGACGCCCGCACGTATCCTGAAAGCCTTCTGCGACCGAAGAGGCCGAAGAGGCCGAAGAAGACGACGACGAGAGAGCGGCCCGTCATGCGCGTGTACGTACCCCTGTCCCTGCCTCGACTCGCGGCGGCGTACAAGGCGGGCGAGCTGGGGCCCGCGCCGCTGACCGCCTACGCGGTGACGCCCGCCCTGCGCGAGTGGTACGTCTCCGACGACATCGAGGAGCTGGAGTACGCCGCGCTCAACCGCGCCGCGCTCGCCTCGCTGCGGATGCTCGCGGGGGAGCCGGACGCCGCGCGGCGCCGCGTCGTGGTCGCCGTCGACGTGCCGGACGGCGCGGCCGTCGCCGACCCGGACCGGGGTCTGGACCCCGGCGCGCTCGGTGAGGTGTCCGTCCGGGACGCCGTGCGGCTGGCCAAGGCCGCGGCCGTGCACGTGGACGCCGACGACGCCGAGCGGGACGTGGCCGCGGCCGTCGCGGCGCTGGGCGCCGCCGACCACGGGGACGACGACGCGCAGTTCGTCGTGGACGGTGCCGAGGACCACGAGCTGCTCTGGTTCGCGACCCAGGAGATCCCGAACCTGATCGGCTCCGCCGGCTGAGCGGAGGGTACGTTCGGGGGATGGGGAAGCAGACCGCGGCGCAGGCCGCAGCGCACATCGTCTGGGACTGGAACGGCACGCTGTTCCACGACAACGAGGCCGTCATCGGCGCGACGAACGCCGCCTTCGAGGAGATCGGCCTCGAGCCGATCACACTGGAGAAGTACCGGGCGCTGTACTGCGTGCCCGTCCCCAAGTTCTACGAGCGGCTGATGGGGCGCCTGCCCACCGACGACGAGTGGCTCGTCATGGACGCGGCCTTCCACCGGCACTACGCGAGCCGCTCCGGCGCCTGCCGGCTCACCGACGGCGTCGAGGGCCTGCTGGCGGGCTGGCAGGAGGCGGGCGGCAGCCAGTCCATCCTGAGCATGTACGAGCACGAGGCGCTCGTGCCGCTCGTGCACGGCTTCGGGATCGCCGGACGGTTCCTGCGCGTCGACGGGCGCACCGGCCCCTCGGGCGGCAGCAAGGCCGAGCACATGGTGCGGCACCTGGGCACCCTCGACGCGGTGGCCCCCGAGCGCACGGTCGTCATCGGGGACGCGGCCGACGACGCCGTCGCCGCGCTGCACGCGGGCGCCCGCGCGGTGCTGTACACGGGCGGCTCGCACAGCCGGGCCAGCCTGGAGGACGTGGGCGTGCCGGTCGTCGACACGCTCGACGAGGCGGTCCGGGAGGCCCAGCGGATCGCGGGCACCGCCTGAACGATCACTTCCGCGCGCCCCTGCACACTCGGGGGCTCAGCGATCTGTGCAGAGTGTCAAAGTTCGCCCCCCGGTTTTGTACACATACGGCTCATGACGGGTGCCGGGGGCGGAGCGATAGCCTGGACCCGTGATCAGCGCGATATCTCGCGGGGGCATCGTCGCCCCCTGCCCGCGCCGGGAGTCCACGGGTCGTCACCGCGACCGTGCCCGGCGCTCAGCCGCTGATTGTCTCCCGCGGACCTCCGATGCGCCGAAAATGGCTCATATCTGTCCGCGTCTCTCCCATTCCGGCATAACGTCGAGGCATACCGGACACCCCGCGCCGGAGCGTCATGCCGATCGCTTTTTCTCGAACACGTCTACGTCACGCAACGGCGCGCGACAGGAGCCAGAGGACCATGCAGACCAAGCTGGACGAAGCCAAGGCCGAGCTGCTCGATCGGGCCGCCCGGGTAGCTGAGAACAGCCCGGTGGGGGGGCACCTTCCGACTGGGCAGACGGACGCGGGCACCCCGGACAGCGACACCGTGCTCACGTTCCTCCAGCGCTACTACCTGCACACCGCGCCCGAGGACCTGAGCGACCGCGATCCGGTCGATGTCTTCGGCGCCGCCTACTCCCACTACCGTCTCGCCGAGAACCGCCCGCAGGGCACCGCGAACGTGAGGGTCCACACCCCGACCGTCGAGGAGAACGGCTGGACCAACAGCCACTCCGTCGTCGAGGTCGTCACGGACGACATGCCCTTCCTCGTGGACTCGGTCACCAACGAGCTGTCCCGTCAGGGCCGCGGCATCCACGTCGTGATCCACCCGCAGGTCGTCGTCCGCCGTGACGTCGCCGGCAAGCTCCTCGAGGTGCTGCCCGACGGCGCCACCGCCGAGGGCCACGACGTGCTCACCGAGTCGTGGATCCACGTCGAGACGGACCGCGAGACCGACCGCGCCGACCTCAAGCAGATCACCGCCGATCTGCTGCGCGTCCTGTCCGACGTGCGCGAGTGCGTCGAGGACTGGGAGAAGATGCGCGACGCCGCGCTGCGCATCGCCGACGAGCTGCCGGCCGAGCCCACCGCGGGTGACGTGGACGCGCAGGAGGTCGAGGAGGCCCGCGAGCTGCTGCGCTGGCTGTCCGCCGACCACTTCACGTTCCTCGGCTACCGCGAGTACGACCTCACCGAGGACGACTCGCTCAGCGCCGTCCCCGGCACCGGCCTCGGCATCCTGCGCTCCGACCCGCAGCACGACACCGACGAGCACCACCCGGCGTCGCCGTCCTTCAGCCGGCTGCCCGCCGACGCCCGCGCCAAGGCCCGCGAGCACAAGCTGCTCGTCCTCACCAAGGCCAACAGCCGCGCGACCGTGCACCGCCCCAGCTACCTCGACTACGTCGGCGTGAAGAAGTTCGACGCCGAGGGCAACGTCATCGGCGAGCGCCGCTTCCTCGGGCTCTTCTCCTCGGCCGCGTACACCGAGTCGGTGCGCCGCGTGCCGGTCGTGCGCCGCAAGGTCGCCGAGGTGCTCAAGGGCGCCGGGTTCACCCCGAACAGCCACGACGGCCGCGACCTCCTCCAGATCATGGAGACGTACCCGCGCGACGAGCTGTTCCAGACCCCGCCGGACGAGCTGCGTTCCATCGTCACCTCCGTCCTGTACCTCCAGGAGCGCCGCCGGCTCCGGCTCTACCTGCGCAAGGACGAGTACGGGCGCTACTACTCGGCGCTCGTCTACCTGCCGCGCGACCGCTACACCACGGGTGTGCGGCTGCGGATCATCGACATCCTGAAGGAGGAGCTCGGCGGCACCAGCGTCGACTTCACCGCCTGGAACACGGAGTCGATCCTGTCCCGGCTGCACTTCGTCGTCCGCGTCCCGCCCGGCACCGAACTGCCGCACCTGACCGACGCCGACAAGG
The DNA here is from genome assembly GCF_009870065.1 of Streptomyces sp. SID5785. Lineage (GTDB taxonomy): Bacteria > Actinomycetota > Actinomycetes > Streptomycetales > Streptomycetaceae > Streptomyces. The sequence continues at coordinate 8,433 of NZ_WWIA01000649.1, forward strand.
ACCGCATCGAGGCCCGGCTCGTGGAGGCCGCCCGCTCGTGGGCCGACGGCTTCGCCGAGGCGCTCAACGCCGAGTGCGGCGAGGAGCGGGCCGCCGAGCTGCTGCGCCGCTACGGCCACGCCTTCCCCGAGGGCTACAAGGCCGACCACTCGCCGCGCGCCGCCGTCGCCGACCTGGTGCACCTGGAGGCGCTCGCCCGCAGCGAGAAGGACTTCGCGCTCTCCCTGTACGAGCCGGTGGGCGCCGCCCCCGGCGAGCGCCGCTTCAAGATCTACCGGACCGGTGCGCCGGTCTCCCTGTCGGCCGTGCTCCCGGTCCTCCAGCGGCTGGGCGTCGAGGTCACCGACGAGCGCCCGTACGAGCTGCGCTGCGCGGACCGCACGACGGCGTGGATCTACGACTTCGGCCTGCGCCTGCCCAAGCAGGGCAACGGAAACGGCAACGGCAACGGCGACGAGATGGGCGCCGACGGCCGTGAGCGCTTCCAGGAGGCGTTCGCCGCGACCTGGACGGGCGCCGCGGAGAACGACGGGTTCAACGCGCTCGTGCTCGGTGCCGGGCTGACCTGGCGGCAGGCGATGGTGCTGCGCGCGTACGCGAAGTACCTGCGCCAGGCCGGTGCCACGTTCAGCCAGGACTACATGGAGGACACCCTCCGCACCAACGTCCACACGACGCGGCTGCTCGTCAGCCTCTTCGAGGCGCGGATGTCGCCCGAGCGGCAGAGCGCGGGCACCGAGATCGTCGACGGTCTCCTGGAGGAGCTCGACGGCGCGCTCGACCAGGTCGCCTCGCTCGACGAGGACCGCATCCTGCGCTCCTTCCTCACCGTCATCAAGGCGACGCTGCGGACGAACTTCTTCCAGCAGACCAGTGACGGCAAGCCGCACGCCTACGTGTCGATGAAGCTCGACCCCAAGGCGATCCCGGACCTGCCCGAGCCGCGGCCGGCCTACGAGATCTGGGTGTACTCGCCGCGCGTCGAGGGCGTGCACCTGCGCTTCGGCAAGGTCGCGCGCGGCGGTCTGCGCTGGTCCGACCGGCGCGAGGACTTCCGCACCGAGATCCTCGGCCTGGTCAAGGCGCAGATGGTGAAGAACACGGTGATCGTGCCGGTCGGCGCCAAGGGCGGCTTCGTCGCCAAGCAGCTGCCGGACCCGTCCGTGGACCGGGACGCGTGGATGGCCGAGGGCATCGCCTCGTACAAGACGTTCATCTCGGCGCTGCTCGACATCACGGACAACCTGGTCGGCGGCGAGGTCGTGCCGCCCTCCGGCGTGGTCCGCCACGACGGCGACGACACCTACCTGGTCGTCGCGGCCGACAAGGGCACCGCGAAGTTCTCCGACATCGCCAACGAGGTCGCGCAGTCCTACGGCTTCTGGCTGGGCGACGCGTTCGCCTCCGGCGGCTCGGCCGGCTACGACCACAAGGGCATGGGCATCACCGCCCGCGGCGCCTGGGAGTCCGTCAAGCGGCACTTCCGCGAGCTCGGCGTCGACACCCAGTCCGAGGACTTCACCGTCGTCGGCGTCGGCGACATGTCCGGCGACGTGTTCGGCAACGGCATGCTGCTCAGCGAGCACATCCGCCTGGTCGCCGCCTTCGACCACCGGCACATCTTCATCGACCCGGACCCGGACGCGGCCACGTCGTACGCCGAGCGCCGCCGCATGTTCGAGCTGCCGCGCTCCAGCTGGGCCGACTACGACAAGAGCCTGATCTCGTCGGGCGGCGGCGTCTTCGCGCGTTCCGCCAAGTCGATCCCGCTCAACGCGCACATCCGCGAGGCCCTCGGCATCCGGTCCGGCCAGGCCAAGATGACCCCGGCCGAGCTGATGAAGGCGATCCTCCAGGCCCCGGTGGACCTGCTGTGGAACGGCGGCATCGGCACGTACGTGAAGTCGTCCGCGGAGTCGAACGCGGACGTCGGCGACAAGGCCAACGACGCGATCCGCGTCGACGGCCAGGACGTGCACGCCAAGGTCATCGGCGAGGGCGGCAACCTCGGCGCGACCCAGCTGGGCCGCATCGAGTTCGCCCGCACGGGCGGCCGCGTGAACACCGACGCGATCGACAACAGCGCCGGGGTGAACACCTCCGACCTCGAGGTCAACATCAAGATCCTGCTCAACGGCCTGGTCGCCGACGGCGACCTGACCGTCAAGCAGCGCAACAAGCTCCTGGCCGCGATGACCGACGAGGTCGGCGAGCTGGTGCTGCGCAACAACTACGCGCAGAACACCGCCCTGGCCAACGCCGAGGCCCAGGCCCCCTCCCTGCTCCACGCCCACCAGCGCTTCATGCGCCGGCTCGGCAAGCAGGGCCACCTGGACCGCGCCCTGGAGTTCCTGCCGACGGACCGGCAGATCAAGGAGCTCCTGAACGGCGGGCGCGGGCTGAGCCAGCCCGAACTGGCCGTGCTGCTCGCGTACACGAAGATCACGGCGTCGGACGAGCTCATCCGGACCTCGCTGCCCGACGACCCGTACCTGCGCCGGCTGCTGCACGCCTACTTCCCCGAGGCGCTGCGCGAGAAGTACGCGGACGCGATCGACGGGCACGCGCTGCGCCGGGACATCATCACGACGGTCCTGGTCAACGACACGGTGAACACGGGCGGTTCGACGTTCCTGCACCGCCTGCGCGAGGAGACCGGCGCGTCCCTGGAGGAGATCGTCCGGGCGCAGCTCGCGGCCCGCGAGATCTTCGGCCTGAGCGAGGTGTGGGACGCGGTCGAGGCGCTCGACAATGTCGTCGCCGCCGACGTCCAGACCCGTATCCGGCTGCACTCGCGCCGGCTCGTGGAGCGCGGCACCCGCTGGCTGCTCAACAACCGGCCGCAGCCGCTGCAGCTCGCGGAGACGATCGACTTCTTCCGCGACGGCGTCACCGAGGTGTGGGCCGCCATGCCGAAGATGCTGCGGGGCGCGGACGCCGACTGGTACCGGGGCATCCTCGACGAGCTGACGGCCGCCGGGGTCCCGGAGGAGCTGGCCGAGCGGGTCGCCGGGTTCTCGTCCGCGTTCCCGACGCTGGACATCGTCCAGATCGGCGACCGCATGGGCAAGGACGCGCTGGCCGTCGCCGAGGTCTACTACGACCTGGCCGACCGCCTGTCGATCACCCAGCTCATGGACCGCATCATCGAGCTGCCGCGGGCCGACCGCTGGCAGTCGATGGCCCGCGCGTCGATCCGTGAGGACCTGTACGCGGCGCACGCCGCCCTGACGGCCGACGTGCTGGCCGCCGGGAACGGGACCTCGACGCCGGAGCAGCGGTTCGGCGCCTGGGAGGACAAGAACGCGGCGATCCTGGGCCGTGCGCGCACGACCCTGGAGGAGATCCAGGGCTCGGACGCCTTCGACCTGGCGAACCTGTCGGTCGCGATGCGGACGATGCGCACGCTGCTGCGCACGCACTCGTAGACTCCGCCGGCATCGGTCGAGGGGCGCCCACGGGCGCCCCTCGGTCGTTCCCGGGCCGGACCGCTCACCCGATTCTTGTGATCTGTATGAGTGTCAGCCCGGTCGCCGCCGTGTTTCGGTGGTACCGATGGGGGACCGAGCACGCGGACCAGGGAGAGCGGATGACGTCGAAGCAGTACCGGCCGGACGCCGAGTCGGCCGCACGCGCGGTCGCCCTGCCGGACGACTGGGCGGCGACCCCGCTGACCGTCGTCATGCCGACGTACAACGAGGCGGGCAACCTGCCGGGCATGGCCGACGCCCTGATGGAGCTGCCGCTGCCCGGGCTGCGGCTGCTCGTCGTCGACGACTCCAGCCCCGATGGCACCGGCGACATCGCCGACGCGTACGCGCGCCGGTACGGGTCCGAGCGGATCGCCGTGCTGCACCGCGCCGGCAAGGAGGGCCTCGGCCGCGCCTACGCGGCGGGCATGGCGCAGGCCGTCGCGGACGGCGCGCGCTACGTGCTCCAGATGGACGCCGACGGCAGCCACCCCGTCGCCAAGGTCCCGCAGCTGCTCGGGGTCGCGCTGTCGACCGGCGCGGGCGTCACCATCGGCAGCCGCTACGTGCAGGGCGGCAGCCTCTCCGAGGTCTGGGGCGCGCACCGCAAGCTCCTGTCGCGCTGGGCGAACGCATACGCGGGCACGATCCTCGGCACCCGCGTGCGGGACATCACGGGCGGCTTCAACCTGTGGCGCGAGGACGCGCTGCGCGCCATCGACCTGGCGTCGGTGGACAGCGCGGGCTACAGCTTCCAGGTCGAGATGAAGTACCGGGCGCTGCGCCGCGGGCAGGGCGTCATCGAGGTGCCGATCCACTTCGAGGACCGCACGGTCGGCGAGTCGAAGATGAACCTGATGGTGCAGCTGGAGTCGGTCGCGATGCCGTGGCGGCTGCGGGCCCGCTCGCGCGGCTGAACCGGCCCCGTCAGCCGTACGCCTGCGCGGGCGCCGGGGCGACGGTGCGTGACGCGAGCGGCAGGACGGGCGGCAGGGCCTCGGCCGGTTCGCCGAGGAACACCCGGCGCACGACGCGTTCGGCGGCCCGCCCGTCGTCGAACGTGCAGAAGCGGCGCCGGAACCGGTCGCGGAGCGCCGCCGACTCCCGGTCGCACCAGGCGCCGGAGCGCAGGATCTCGGTCAACTCCCGCTGGTCGCGGGCGACATGGCCGGGCGGACCGGCCGTCAGGTCGAAGTAGACGCCGCGCGTCGCGACGTACGTCTCCCAGTCGTCGGCGTAGCAGACGACGGGCCGGTCGAGGTGGGCGTAGTCGAACATCAGCGACGAGTAGTCCGTGATCAGCGCGTCCGAGGCGAGGGCGAGCTCCTCGACCGAGGGGTGGGCGCTGACGTCGAGGACGCGGTCGGGCAGCGGGGCGGCCGGGCCGTCGTGGACGTAGTGGCCGCGCACGAGCAGGACGGTGTCGTCGCCGAGCTGCCGGGCGAGCGTGGCGAGGTCCGGGCGCGGGGTCCAGGCCTTCTCGCCGTCGCGGTGGGTCGGGGCGTAGAGCAGGGCGCGGCGGTCCGGGGGGATGCCGAGGCGGGCGCGGGCGGCGCGGACGTCGGCGGCGCCGGCCCGGTGGTAGACGTCGTTGCGCGGGTAGCCGAGGTCGAGCGGGACGTAGTCGCCCGGGTAGGCGTGCTGCCAGACGCGGGTGGAGTGGGGGTTGGAGCTGAGGCTGTAGTCCCAGCGGGCCACCCGGGTCAGGAGCGCGTCGAAGTCCACGCCGCGGGCGACGGCGGGGTAGGCGCGCTGGTCGAGGCCCATCGTCTTGAGCGGGGTGCCGTGGTGGGTCTGGAGGTGGACC
>NZ_WWIA01000650.1 GCF_009870065.1 Streptomyces sp. SID5785
CAAGCCCCTCCGGCGATTGAGGAGCGGGGTCCCGGGGCGGAGCCCCGTGGGGGTGCGCCCGGCCCCGGCCGACCATGCATCCGTACGCCGGCCCCAGACACCCCCACCACCAGACCCCGGGCCCCCATAAGCCCCGCCCCACCGGCGGAGCCCTGAGCAAGCGCTTAGAAAAATGCGGCAGGAGTCACACGGCCAGCCCGATGACCCGGGCTGTACGTACAGGTAACTTCCCAGACGGTCCCGCCTGAAAAGGTCAACGAACCCTCTGGAGCCGTGATGCCCGAAGCAGTGATCGTCTCAGCCGCCCGCTCCCCCATCGGCCGCGCCTTCAAGGGCTCTCTGAAGGACCTGCGTCCGGACGACCTGACCGCCACGATCATCCAGGCCGCCCTCGCGAAGGTCCCCGAGCTGGACCCGCACGACATCGACGACCTCATGCTCGGCTGCGGCCTGCCCGGCGGCGAGCAGGGCAACAACCTGGGCCGCATCGTGGCCGTCCAGATGGGCATGGACCACCTCCCGGGCTGCACCGTCACCCGTTACTGCTCCAGCTCCCTCCAGACGACCCGCATGGCGCTGCACGCGATCAAGGCGGGCGAGGGCGACGTCTTCATCTCGGCCGGCGTCGAGATGGTGTCCCGCTTCGCGAAGGGCAACTCGGACTCGCTGCCGGACACGCGCAACCCGTTCTTCGCCGAGGCCGAGGCCCGCACCGCCCAGGTCGCGACCCAGGAGAACACCACCTGGCACGACCCGCGCGAGGACGGCCTGGTCCCGGACGCGTACATCGCGATGGGCCAGACCGCCGAGAACCTGGCCCGCCTGAAGGGCATCACCCGCGAGGACATGGACGCCTTCGGTGTCCGCTCGCAGAACCGCGCCGAGGAAGCCATCAAGAACGGCTTCTGGGAGCGCGAGATCACCCCGGTCACGACCCCCGACGGCACGGTCGTGTCGAAGGACGACGGCCCGCGCGCGGGCGTCACCCTGGAGGGCGTCGCGGGCCTCAAGCCCGTCTTCCGCCCCGACGGCCTGGTCACGGCCGGCAACTGCTGCCCGCTGAACGACGGCGCCGCCGCCCTCGTGATCATGTCCGACACGAAGGCCCGCGAGCTGGGCCTGACCCCGCTCGCCCGCGTCGTCTCGACCGGCGTCTCCGGCCTGTCCCCCGAGATCATGGGCCTGGGCCCGGTGGAGGCCAGCAAGCAGGCCCTCGCGCGCGCGGGTCTGGGCGTCGGCGACATCGACCTGTTCGAGATCAACGAGGCGTTCGCCGCGCAGGTCATCCCGTCCGCCCGCGACCTGGGCATCGACGAGGACAAGCTGAACGTGAACGGCGGCGCCATCGCGGTCGGCCACCCCTTCGGCATGACCGGCGCCCGCATCACCGGCACGCTGATCAACAGCCTCCAGTTCCACGACAAGCAGTTCGGTCTGGAGACCATGTGCGTCGGCGGCGGCCAGGGCATGGCGATGGTCGTCGAGCGTCTGAGCTGACGCGTCCGCCCCGTCCTTCCCGGCCGGCGGGCCGGGAGGGGCTGCGGAATCGTGATCCAATCTCCCCCAGGATGTGACGTGCATCTCGGGGGAGATTGTTTGCGCAGGTCAGCCCCGTTCCCAGGCCCTATGGGGGCTAAACATCCGGACAAAAGACCTGTCCCTTTCGTGACGTAATGCACTGACAGGCGGTTCGTCGAGGCTTCAAGCTGATGTAGTAAGTCGGGGGTCGACCTTTAACCGGGAGTACGTCAGTGAGCGCCATCCCCTTTGCCCTGCTGCTCGCCTCGGCCGCTGCCACGGCCGTCGGCGCCACCACCCTGCACAGCGTGCGGGGCCTGCGCCGGCAGATCGCGGACCTCCGGGACGAGCTGGCCCGAGGCCGTGCCGCGAGCACCCGCACCGGTGTCCCGTCGGCACGCACGAACCCGGACACCGAGGCGATACGCACCGCCGTCGCCGACGCCCTCGCCGAGGAGCGGGAGCGCGAGCTGGCGGAGGCGCGCGCCTTCTGGGCCGCGCAGGAGGCCCGTGACACGTCCGACCTGCCGCCGTTCCTGACCGGCGGCGCCGCCCTGGGCGACGAGCTGTACCTGCCCCGGCAGGCCGACTTCGCCGGTCTCGAGCCGGTCGTCGAGCCCGCCCTGGAGCCGGTCGAGCCGGCCCTGGAGCCCGAGGACGAGTTCTCCGGGGAGTCTGCCGAGCTGGCCGCCGCCCGGCGCCGGCACCCCTCGCACCCCGACTTCGTGCCCGTGCAGTCGCCCGTCTCCGGGGACCACGAGCGCACCGTGGCCTGTCTGGAGGACCTGGCGCAGGCGCGCACGGCCCTGTCCGACGTCCGCCCGGGCCCGCTGGGCACCCTCGACGTCTACGTCTTCGCCGACGGCACCACGCTCTGCATGACCCCGGGCCACCGCGAGACCGCGGAGCAGCTGGCCGAGGCGCTGCGCGAGGGCCGCACCCCGTTCCTGCTCGGCGGTTCCGGCGTCTCCGGCGCCTACGCGCTCACCTTCGAGTGCGGCCCCGACAGCGTCTACATCCTCGCGGACCGCGTCATAGCCTCGGCCTGACCCGGCCTGACCTGAGCTGATCCGATCCGACCTGATCCGACCCGACCCGACTGAGCGGCGCCGCGGCCTAGACCCCGGCCCGCTTCATCGCCGCCGCCACCAGGTCCACCGCCTCGGCGACCTCCCGCTCCGTGCCGAGCACGACCGCCAGGTCCCGCCCCGCGACAGTCACCTGGTCCGCCGCCGCGAACATCCCGGCGTCCGGCATCTCCCGCGCCGGGTCTGCCGCACCTTCGAGCCGCTGGGCCCACCCGGAGAGCTCTCTGGCCAGCCCCAGCGCCTCCGCGGCCGCCCCCCGCTGCAACCGGCTCTGCGGCGCGGCCCGCAGCCGGTCGGCGAACTGATCCACTGCTGAGGTCAACGGCGTCGTATCAAGCACGCGGCGACTGTAGCTGTTTACAAGCCCGCGGCGCTCGGGCACGGTGGCGTGAAGACCCGGCCACATCGAAGCGTTCCGGAGGCGCCGATGTCCCAAGTCTTCTCCGAGGAGACCCACCGCAATCTGCTCGCCCGCATCCCCCACTGCACCGGTCGTGACATCGCCGCCTGGCTGCGCACCGTAGAAGAGGGCCCGTCCTGCCTTCCCTTCGAGGAGAAGGTCAGCTGGCTGCGCGGGGAGCACGATCTCGCGTACGGCCACGCCAAGGCGATCGTCCACGAGTACGACCTGCGGCGCGCCGCACGCCGTTTCGGCTGACGCCCGCACCGCTCACACCCGCTCACACACGAGGGCCCGCGCACCGTCCGGTGCGCGGGCCCTCGGCACGCGGCAGGACCGTCCGGGGACGGTCACGCCGTGCGTCAGTCGTTGCCCTGAAGGATCGCGATCAGGCGCAGGAACTCCATGTAGATCCAGACCAGCGTCATGGTCAGGCCGAACGCGGCGAGCCACGCCTCGTCCTTGGGCGCGCCGTACGCGATGCCGTCCTCGACCTGCTTGAAGTCCAGGGCCAGGAAGCACGCGCCGAGCAGGATGCCGACGATGCCGAACAGGATGCCGAGACCGCCGCTGCGGAAGCCGAGGCCGTCACCGCCGCCGAACACGGCGAACAGCAGGTTGACCGCCATCAGCAGGACGAAGCCCATCGCCGCGGCCATCACGAAGCCGTAGAAGCGGCGGTTGACCCGGATCCAGCCCGCCTTGTAGGCGATCAGGACGGCGGCGAAGACCGACATCGTGCCGATCACGGCCTGCATGGCCGCGCCGTCCGCGATGCGGTTGTCCACGACGCTGGAGACGACGCCCAGGAAGACGCCCTCCAGTGCCGCGTAGGCCAGGATGAGCGGCGGGGACGCCTTGCGCTTGAAGGCCTGGACGAAGCCCAGGACCATCGCGACGAGTCCGGCGCCGATCGCGATGCCGTAGGACTTGCCGATGTGCGCGTCGTCGACCGGCAGCAGCGCCCAGGCGAGCGCGGCGGTGACGATCAGCGTGCCGAGCGTGGTCGCCGTACGCAGGACGACGTCGTCCATCGTCATACGGCCGGTGGTGGCGGGCGCCTGCGGAGCGCCGTACTGCAGGTCCTGCTGGGCGTAGGGGTTCTGCGCGTACGGGTTGCCGGCCGGGGCCTGGGTGTACGGGCTGGTCTGCGTCCCGACGGCGGGGCCCCCGGCCTGCGGCTGCGCGTCGAAGCGCGCGTAGCCGTTGTCGCGGCTGAACCCCCGTCGCGAGAAGACCGGGTTGCTGCTCCTCATCTCACTCCTCCATGGCCACCGTGTATGGCCTTGCCACAAGAGTAATAGCCTGGCAAAGATCTGGCCCTAGTGCCCAGGGAGGATCTTTCCCGTTCTGCCATGAGGAACGCTGCGGAGCACCCCTGTGTTCCCCACCCCGGGACAGAGCGTCACGGGGCGGCGGGGCGGAGGTCACGCCTGCAGAGCCTCAGGACCACGATGCCGGCGGGGGCGGTGAGGATCATCAGCGCGCCGCAGCCGACGAGGACGGCGGGTGCGCTGGTCCGGTCGAGGAGGAAGCCTCCGAGGGCGGCTCCGAGGGGAGAGGCGGTCAGGAGGACGGCGCTGCGCGCGGCCAGAACCGTGGTGAGGGAGTCGGCGGGTGCGCGGTCCTGGATCAGAGTGAGGGAGAGCGCGGAGTAGGGGCCGTAGACGAGCCCCGCGAAGGCGAATCCGATCAGGGACGGGACGGCGCTGTCCGTGAGGGCGAAGGGGAGCATCCCCACGCCGTGCCCCGCGATGATGCCGAGCATGGCCGGCCACAGGGGAAGCCGTTCGGCCGCGGCCCCGGCGAGGGCGCCGACGACGGCTCCGACACCGAAAGCGGCCCAGTAGGCGCCGAGCAGCCCGGCGCCGGCCGCGAGGTCGTCGGAGACGAACAGAGGGAGCGCCACTTCGACGGGGCCGAACGCGAGGTTGAACACCCAGGTCACGAGGAGCAGGCCGAACAGTTCCGGTCGGCGGCGCAGGAGGCTCAGCCCGCGCCGGGTGCCGCCGGTCACCGGGGGCGCCGGTGTCCGGGGCAGTCTGGTGCGGCCGGTCCGGAGCGCGAGCACGGCGAACGTGGCGGCGTCCAGGCCGATGATCCACGCCGGGGATGCCACTCCCACGAGAAGACCCGCGAGGGCGGGCCCCGCGACGGTCGCGGTCCAGAGGCTGGTGCTGATCACGCTGTTGGCCGCCAGGCGCTGGTCCTCAGGGAGCAGAGGGGCGAAGAGCGCGTGCTTTCCGGCCTTGCCCCAGGCGTGCAGCAGGGAGGAGGCGCCCAGGAGCCCGACGTACACGGCGGGGGTGAGCAGCCCCGCCGCATGGGCGAGCGGGACCGCCCCCAGCAGGACGGCCCGTAGCGTGGAGTCGGTGACCAGGAGCCGCCGCGCGGGCAGTCGGCGCATCCACCGGCCCAGAGCGGGAGCTCCCAGCGCGCCGGGCAGGACGTAGGCGGCGACGGCGATGCCCGCCAGCGTGCCGTGACCGCCGTCCGGGCCCAGGGCGAGCGCGAGCCACGCGACCGCGACGACGGTCATGCCGTCCCCGAGGTCGGACAGCGCGAAGACCGGCATCAGCCGCCGAAAGGTGCGGTCGGCGAACAGCGAACGGTAGGGGCCGGGCAGGAGACGTCCCGGTGCGGCTGAGAACATGCAGGTCACCGTCGTGCTTCAAGCATGCTTGAAGTCAAGGCCGGACCGGGGAGGGAGCGGGCATGCGGTATCTGCCCATCGGCGAGCTCGCGGAGAAGGCCCATGTGCGCGCTTCGGCGCTGCGCTACTGGGAGGAGCGCGGTCTGCTGCCCGGCGCGCGCCGCGAGGGCGGGCGTCGGGTCTGGCCCGCCACGGCCCTGCGCCGGGTCGCCCTGATCAGGATGGCGCAGCGGGCGGGCTTCACCCTCGCCGAGATCACGCAACTGCTTGCCGACGACACCACGCCGTCCGCAACGCGGCAGTGGCGGGACATGGCCACGCGCAAGCTGCCCGAACTCGATCGGCACATCGCGCAGACCCGGGCCCTGCGGCAGGCCGTTGCGGACTGCCTGGAGTGCGGCTGCATGAAATTCGATCAGTGCGTCCTGCTCGACACCCCGGACGTGGCGCCCTGACCGCGCCCGCGCAGCGAGGGAATCAAAGAGGGAAGGTGCCCGGAACCGGACTTGAACCGGTACGCCCGCGAAGGGGCAGCGAGGTTTAAGCTCGCCGTGTCTGCATTCCACCATCCGGGCAGGCTGTGCGGCGTCGCGTCGACCGTCCGAGCCTATCCGGCGCCCTCCCCCGCTCCGGGGCCCGCCGGCGCGATGTTGTCTTATTTTATTGAGGTCTGAGGGTGCATCAGCCGCCGTCAGGCGCCATATGCACGTGCCACGTGCTCTTCCCGGCGCGGGGGCCGTCCACGTGGATTGACGGAATTTCACCTCAGCGGCACCGTCCGGCGCACCCGGCCCCGTCTCCCGCGCCCTCCGCGCCGTGCCGCCCGGCCCTCTCCTCAGGGTCGCAGGTCATCCCCAGGTATGACTCCCGGCCGCCCGGTCCGACCCGAGTCGCCCCCGGGAACGGGAACTGCGGCTGACTCCAGGGCCCCGATCGGCGGGAACGATGGAGCTGTCCCCCTCAGTCAGTACCCGTCCGACAGGAGCACCCCGCCGTGACCACCACCTCCCTCGCCGGCCCGACCGTCACCGCGGCCGCCCGGGCCACGGATCTGAGCAAGATCTACGGACAGGGCGAGACCCAGGTGGTCGCGCTCGACCGGGTCTCCGTCGAGTTCCGGCAGGCCGAGTTCACCGCGATCATGGGCCCCTCGGGCTCCGGCAAGTCCACGCTGATGCACTGCGTGGCCGGCCTCGACACGTTCTCCTCCGGATCGGTCCGGATCGGCGACACGGAGCTGGGCTCGCTCAAGGACAAGCAGCTCACGAAGTTGCGGCGGGACAAGATCGGCTTCATCTTCCAGGCGTTCAACCTGCTGCCCACCCTGACCGCCCTGGAGAACATCACGCTCCCCATGGACATCGCGGGCCGCAAGCCCGACAAGCAGTGGGTGGAGAACGTGATCCAGATGGTGGGCCTGTCCGGGCGCCTCGGGCACCGGCCCGCGCAGCTCTCCGGCGGCCAGCAGCAGCGCGTCGCCGTGGCCCGCGCCCTCGCCTCCCAGCCGGACATCATCTTCGGCGACGAGCCCACCGGAAACCTCGACTCGCGCTCCGGCGCCGAGGTCCTCGGCTTCCTGCGCAACTCGGTGCGTGAGCTCGGCCAGACCGTCGTCATGGTCACCCACGACCCCGTCGCCGCCGCCTACGCGGACCGCGTCGTCTTCCTGGCCGACGGCCGCATCGTCGACGAGATGCACGCCCCGACCGCCGACTCGGTCCTGGACCGCATGAAGCGCTTCGACGCCAAGGGCCGCACCAGCTGAGCACCGGCGATCCGCGCCCCTCACACGTTCCCGCCGAACCAGGACTGACCTGAAACCATGTTCCGTACAGCCCTGCGCAACGTCTTCGCGCACAAGGCCCGGCTGCTGATGACCGTGCTCGCCGTCATGCTCGGCGTCGCCTTCGTCTCCGGCACCCTCGTCTTCACCAACACCATCTCCGGCGCTCTGGAGAAGTCCTCCGCCAAGGGCTTCGACCACGTCGACGTCGCGCTCGCCCCGGGTTACACGGAGAGCAAGGGCGACAAGGTCGGCAAGGACGTCGAGCTCACCGACGCCACCCTGAAGAAGGCGGGCTCGGTGTCCGGCGCCGCGTCCGCGTACGGCGTGGTCAGCGGGTACGCGGCCGTCGCCGGCCAGGACGGCGAGCTCGTCGGCAACGGCTTCTCCACCAAGGGCGGCAACTACGCGGGCACCGACGACCCCCGCTACCCCTTCAGGAACGGCAAGGCCCCGCACGGCGCGAACCAGGTGGCGCTCGACGCCAAGACCGCCGAGCGCGCCGGCTACCGGGTCGGCGACCAGGTCCGGATGTCCGTCGACGGGCCCGTCCTCACCCCGACCCTGACCGGCATCTTCACCACCGACGACGGCAACGTCGCGGCGGGCGGCTCGCTCGCCCTGTTCGACACGAAGACGGCGCAGCAGCTGTTCCACAAGCCGGGCGCCTACGACGAGATCGACGTCACCGCCGCCGCGGGCACCTCCCAGGACACCCTGAAGAAGAACCTCGACGAGGCGCTCGGCACCCACGACGTCGAGACCACGACCGGACAGCAGCTCGCCGACGACCAGGCGAAGTCGATCTCCACGTCGATGAGCTCGATGAAGACGATGCTGCTGATCTTCGCGGGCATCGCGCTGTTCGTCGGCATCTTCATCATCGCCAACACCTTCACGATGCTGGTCGCCCAGCGCACGAAGGAGCTGGCCCTGATGCGCGCGGTCGGCGCCTCGCGCCGCCAGGTGACGCGCTCGGTGCTGCTCGAGGCGTTCCTCGTGGGCGCCGTCGCCGCGGTCACCGGCCTCGCGGTCGGCATCGGCATCGGCGCGGGCATGCGCTCCCTGATGAACTCCTCGGGCGCGATCATCCCGGACGGCCCGCTGGTCGTCTCCTCGGGCACGGTCGTCTCGGCGCTCGTCGTCGGCATCCTGATCACGATGCTGGCCGCCTGGCTGCCGGGCCGCCGCGCCGCGAAGATCCCGCCGGTCGCCGCGATGAACGCGGTGCACGCCGCCCCGACCGCGAAGTCGCTGGTCCTGCGCAACACGCTGGGCGCGCTCGTCTCGGCCGCCGGTGTCACCGGGGTGCTCGCCGCGACGACCATGAGCGGCGACTCGGGCCAGCTGCCCATGGGCGCGGGCGCCGGGCTCCTCGTCATCGGCGTCTTCATCCTGACGCCGCTCCTGTCCCGCCCGCTGATCGCGGCGGCCGCCCCGGTGCTGCGCGTGTTCGGCATCTCCGGCAAGCTGGCCCGGCTGAACTCGGTGCGCAACCCGCGCCGCACCGCCGCGACCGCCTCGGCCCTGATGATCGGGCTCACCCTGATCACCGGTCTGACGGTCATCGCGGGCAGCGTCCAGAGCGCGATCGACAAGATGGCGGCCGACTCCCTCAAGGCCGACTACGTCGTCTCCATGGCGAACGGCAACTACCTGTCGCCCGACGTCCTGAAGACCCTCGACACGACGGACGGCGTGACCGCGACCAGCGGTCTGTCGAACTCGCCGTCCCGGATCGGCGGCAGCACCGAGTACCTGACCGGGGTGAACGGCGCCACGATCGGCAAGCTCGCGGAACTGCCCGTGGACAGCGGCACGTTCACGGTCGGCGGCACCGACGTGGTCGTCGACGACGACACGGCGAAGGACCACGGCTGGAAGGCCGGCTCCGTGTTCACCGCCTCCTACGAGGACGGCAGGAAGCAGCGTCTGACGGTCGCGGGTGTCTACGAGGGCAACGAGATGATCCGCGGCATCATGCTCGACGCCGCGACGCTGAACCCGCACATCACCGACGGCGCGTCCGACATGCAGGTGATGGTGAAGACGGCGGGCGGCGCCTCCGACGCCGCCAAGGACAAGCTGACCCGGGCCCTCGGCGAGAACCCGGCGATCAAGGTCCAGGACCGCAAGGACATCTCCAACGAGATCGCCCAGATGTTCACGCTGATGCTGAACATGCTCTACGGCCTGCTCGCCATGGCGGTCGTCGTGGCTGTGCTCGGCGTCATCAACACGCTGGCCATGTCGGTCTTCGAGCGTCAGCAGGAGATCGGGATGCTCCGCGCGATCGGCATCGACCGCAAGGGCATCAAGCGCATGGTGCGGCTCGAGTCGCTGGTGATCTCGCTGTTCGGCGGCGTGCTCGGCCTCGGTCTCGGTGTCTTCTTCGGCTGGGCGGCCGGTCAGCTGATCGGCAACAGCATGTCGACGTACGAGCTGATCCTGCCCTGGGGCCGGATGGGCCTGTTCCTGGCGCTCGCCGCGGTGGTCGGCATCCTGGCGGCCCTGTGGCCGGCCCGCCGCGCCGCCCGGCTGAACATGCTGGCGGCCATCAAGGCCGAGTGACCACGGCCCGTCGCGGCCGTGGAGGCCGTAGGACGACGGAGAGGGGGCGGCGCCCGGTGACCGGGCGCCGCCCCCTCTCCGTCGGGCCCTAGTTCCAGGTGCGGGCCCGCAGCGGCATGGCGGAGCCGCCGCTCGCGGGGGTCTTGACCGCGAGGATCTGGTTGACCCCGATGCGGTTGCGCTCGAAGCTCAGGGCGGAGGCCGCCATGTAGAGCCGCCAGATGCGGGCGCGGCCGGGGCTGACCAGCTTCAGGGCCTCGGCCCAGCGGGCCTCCAGGTTGCGCACCCACTGGCGCAGCGTCAGGGCGTAGTGCTCGCGGATCGCCTCGACGTCACGTACCTCGAAGCCGGCCCGCTCCAGGAGCCCCGCGGTGGTCCCGACGGGCGCGAGCTCCCCGTCGGGGAACACGTACGCGTCGATGAACTCGTCGACCTCGTACGCCGATTCGTCCTGCTGCGGGCGCCGGGCGATCTGGTGGTTGAGCAGCCGGCCGCCGGGCTTGAGGAGCGCGTGCAGGTCCTCGGCGTACTCGAGGTAGCGCTCGGCGCCGACGTGCTCGGCCATCCCGATGGACGAGATCGCGTGGTACGGGCCGTCGCGCACGTCGCGGTAGTCCTGGACGCGGATCTCGACGCGGTCGGTGAGGCCCTCGTCGGCGACGCGCTTGCGGGCGAAGGCGGCCTGCTCCTGGGAGAGGGTGACGCCGACGACGGTGACGCCGTGCTCGCGGGCCGCGTGGATCGCCATCGAGCCCCAGCCGCAGCCGACGTCGAGCAGCCGCATCCCCGGCCGGAGGCCGAGCTTGCGGGAGACGAGCTCCAGCTTGTCGTGCTGGGCCGCTTCCAGGCCGGCCTCCGGGGACTCCCAGTACGCGCAGGAGTAGACCATGGAGGGGCCGAGGACGAGCGCGTAGAAGTCGTTGCCGACGTCGTAGTGGTGGCTGATGGCCTGCTTGTCGCTGCCCTTGGTGTGCAGGTGGAGGCGGCCCTTGCGGCGCATCTCCTCGGCGGGCGGCGCAGGCGGCAGGAACGGTCCTGCAAGCTTGGCGAGCTCCGCGGCGGCGGAGCGCACCGCGGGGTCCTTCAGTGCCTCGGCGAGGCTGCGGCGCTCGTCGTCGGGGCGCTCCCAGATCAGCGCGGCGACGGCATCGAGCGTCTCGTAGAGATCGCCCTCGACATCGAGGTCACCGGCCACCCAGGCGCGGGCGAGCCCCAGCTCGCCCGGCTTCCACAGCAGGCGGCGCAGGGCGCGGCGGTGGCGTACGACGAGGACGGGGGCGCCCGGAGGGCCCGCCTCCGAGCCGTCCCAGGCGCGCAGCCGCACCGGGAGTTCGGCGCCGAAGAGCTGTTCGGCGATGTTCTTCAGCCGCTGTGCGGCGTCCTGCATGGCGCACACCTCCGTGAAGCGGGGTTCCCGGGACGGTCCAACACCTACGTAAACACCGACTACCCGCCCGCGCAGTCCCGTTGCCGCGTCACGGAAGAGCAAAATACATGTAGCCGCCACGCACAGGGGCGGGCGCCGGGTCCGGGAACGCCGAAGGGGCCGTCCGCACCACGGATGGCGGACGACCCCTTCGGGCGTGAACTACCGGCAGGTCAGGAGGCCTTGGCCTTCTCCTCGACCTTCTTCTCGACCTTCTCCTCGGTCTTCGCCTCGGCCTTGGCGGGAGCCGGGGCCGGCTTGGCGGCCTCGTAGAACTCCTCGCGCGGGGTCTCGAGGGCGCCCAGGGCGGTGATGTCGCGCTTCTGGAACATGTTGATCGTCCACTCGGCGATCACCCGGACCTTGCGGTTCCAGGTCGGCATGGCCAGACCGTGGTAGCCACGGTGCATGTACCAGGCGAGACGGCCCTTGAGCTTGATCTTCATCTTGCCCATGACGATCATCGCGACGCCCTTGTGGAGGCCGAGGCCCGCCACCGCACCCTTGTTGGAGTGCTTGTAGTCGCCCTGCGGGAAGCCCCGCATGCCGGAGACCACGTTGTCACCGAGGACCTTGGCCTGACGCATGGCGTGCTGGGCGTTCGGCGGGCACCAGGCGCGCTCGGCCGGCGTGCCGTTCTTGATGGCGACGAGGTCCGGCACCTGGGCGTTGTCGCCCGCGGCCCAGATGTAGTCGCTGCCCTGGACCTGGAGGGTCGACTGGGTGTCGACGTGGCCGCGCGGGCCGAGCGGGAGACCGAAGCGGGCGAGCGCCGGGTTCGGCTTCACACCGGCGGTCCACACGATCGTGTTGGCGTCGACCTCGAGGCCGTTGCTCAGCACGACGTGGCCGTCGACGCAGGAGGGCATGGTGGTCTTCAGGTAGACCTCGATGCCGCGGGACTCCAGGTGCTTGCGGCCGTAGGTGCCCAGCTCGGGACCGACCTCGGGCAGCACCTTGTCGGCGGCGTCGACGAGCACGAAGCGCATGTCCTCGCGCTTCACGTTCTTGTAGAACTTGGCCGCGTCGCGCGCCAGGTCCTCGACCTCACCGATCGTCTCGGCGCCCGCGAAGCCACCGCCGACGAAGACGAAGGTGAGCGCCTTGCGGCGGATCTCCTCGTCCGTCGTGGACTCGGCCTTGTCGAGCTGCTCGAGCACGTGGTTGCGCAGGCCGATGGCCTCCTCGACGCCCTTCATGCCGATGCCCTGCTCGGCGAGGCCGGGGGTCGGGAAGGTGCGGGAGACGGCGCCGAGCGCGATCACCAGGTAGTCGAAGGGCACCTCGTACGCCTCGCCGACGAGCGGCGAGACCGCGGCGACCTTGCGGTCCTGGTCGATGCTGGTCACGCGGCCGGTGAGAATCTCGGCACCCGGCACAGCGCGTCGCAGCGGCACGACGACGTTGCGCGGCGAGATGCTGCCGGCGGCGGTCTCGGGGAGGAAGGGCTGGTACGTCATGTACGAGCGCGGGTCGACGACCGTGACGGTCGCTTCCGCGTAACGCATCTTCTTGAGGATGCGACGCGCTGCGTACAGGCCTACGTACCCACCCCCGACAATGAGGATCCTGGGACGCTCCGTGGTGCTCATGCCATCGAGTATCCACCCGACTGGAGGGGGTCGCTCGTGCGCCCCTTCACAAGGTTGGGTGGGGGCTCTGCTACACTGCGCCGCCCACGTGACCCATGTCATGGGACACGAAGGGAACCACCGCGTACCGCCGGTCGTTGCTCACCCCCTTTGAACAGCCACGGTGAGCTTCCGGGAGCGGTGGACCACTGGCCTTCCGAGCCCGCGCGAGTCCCCCGTGCACCACCGTGCACCCGGCCCGCCAGAGCCCTTCGGGCACCACGGGCGGGCCAAAGGGCCTCGACTTGCGCTCGACAGGGCCGAATTCCTTGTGAAGAACTTCACGAACTTTCCCGACGGGGTGTCGTCGGGGCGTGTCGCGCCGCTCGTCCGAGCGCTCGGACGGGGCCGCACGGCCTCAGCCGAGCGGCCCACGCCAGGGGTCGCGTCACGCCAGCGACCAGGCGATTCCGTCCAGAATGTCGTGTTCGGAGACGACCACCTCGCGGGCCCCGGTCCACTCCATGATCAACCGCAGGACGAGCGCGCCCGACGCGATGACGTCGACCCGGCCGGGGTGGATGACCGGCTTCAGAGCGCGCTGGTCGTGCGTCGAGGCCAGCAGCCAGTCGGTCAGCTCCGCGACCCGGTCGAAGGAGATCCGCGCGTGGTGGATCGCCGCCGAGTCGTACTCCTCCAGGCCGAGCGCCAGCGCCGCCACCGTCGTCACCGAACCGGCCAGGCCCACCAGCGTGCGGGCGGCCGTGATCGGCACCGTCTGCGTCACCAGGTCCAGCGCCTCGAAGACGTCCCGGCGGATCGCCTCGATCCGCTCCGGCGCCGGCGGATCCGACACCGTGCCGTCCTCGGCCACGAGATGACGCTCGGTCATCCGCACGCAGCCGACGTCGACGGACCGGGCCGCGAGCACGGCGTCGTCGCCCACGACGAACTCGGTGGAGCCGCCGCCGATGTCCACGACCAGGTACGGCCTGTCCAGGTCCGCGCGGCCCGTCAGCTCCTTCGTGGCCCCCGTGAAGGAGAGCTGCGCCTCCTCGTCGCCCGTGACGACCTCGGGCTCGACGCCCAGGATGTCCAGGACGCCCCGGACGAACTCGTCCCGGTTCTCCGCGTCGCGCGACGCGGAGGTCGCGACGAAGCGGATCTTCTCCGCGCCGTGCTCCCGGATGATCCCGGCGTACTCGCGGCAGGCGGCGAAGGTCCGCTCCAGGGCCTCCGGCGCGAGCCGGCCGGTGCGGTCGACCCCCTGGCCCAGCCGCACGATCGTCATCCGGCGGTCCAGGTCGACGATCTCGCCCGTCTCCGGGTCCGCGTCCGCGACCAGCAGCCTGATCGAGTTCGTACCGCAGTCGACGGCGGCGACCCGGGTCACTTGGCGTCCTCCCGCTCCGCGCCGCACGGCGCCACGCACGGGCCCTTGCGCCACCACTCGGGCAGCATCGCGAGGGCCTCGTCGCCCAGCGGGTTCACGCCCGGGCCCGCGACCAGGGAGTGCCCCACGAGCACGTGCAGGCACTTCACGCGGTCCGGCATGCCGCCCGCGCTCGGGAAGCCCTCCAGGACCTCGATGGCGTCACGGCGCGCGAGGTAGTCCTCGTGCGCGGCGCGGTACTGCTCCGCGAGCTCGGGGTCCGTCTTCAGCCGCTCCGTCATCTCCTTCATCACGCCGTTGGCCTCGAGGGTGCCGATGGCGGACGCGGCACGCGGACACGTCAGGTAGTACGTCGTGGGGAACGGCGTGCCGTCCTCCAGGCGCGGGGCCGTCTCGACCACGTCCGGGTTGCCGCAGGGGCAGCGGTGCGCGATGGCCCGCAGCCCGCGCGGCGGGCGGCCCAGCTGCTCCTGGAACGCGTGGATGTCGGCGTCCGTGGGCACGGTGGGCTCGGTCTGCGGCGGAGGCGTTTCCATGACTGTGTCTGCGTGTCTTTCGTGTACGGGGATGCGGGTACGGGGGTGCGGCCGGGAGCAGGGCCGGGGGCGGCGGGCGGTCAGCGGTCGGCGCGGTCGGCCTTGTCGACGCCGTCCCACACGTTCGAGTACCAGGGCCGGTCGGCCTCGCCCTCCTGGGCGCGGCCGGCGGAGGACGCGTGCGGGTCCGGCACGATGTAACCGGTCTCGCCCGGCATCACCATGTGCAGCCGCTCCCGGATGCGCTGCTCGGCATAGGCGTCGTCCTGCCAGCGGGCCTTCTCGTCGCGCAGCCGGTCCACCCGCTCCTTCGCGTCCTGCTGGGTGCGCTGGAGGTCGGCGATCTCGCCGCGCTGGGACACGTACTGCCTTATCGGGTACGCGAGTGCGACGACCAGGGTGCACAGGACGAGCGCGAGCAGCGCCGCGCGGCCGGTGAGGCGGGAGCGGCGGGCCTGCCGCCTGTTCTGCGAGCGGTAGACGCGCTCGGCGGTCTGCTCACCGAGCGCCCGCAGCCGGGTCGCCGTGGAGAAGCGGGCCGAGTCGAACTGGCCCCTGCTGCGGAGCTTTCCCGGCATCGGATCTCCCGCCTCCCCATCGCCTCACGTGCGTACGTCCCCGCACACGGTACGGGACCGAGTGCGGGGACGTACGGAACTGCCGCGTCGGCGGCGGTCAGCCCTTGAAGCGCGGGAACGCGCTGCGGCCGGCGTACACCGCGGCGTCGTCGAGGATCTCCTCGATGCGCAGCAGCTGGTTGTACTTGGCGACGCGCTCGGAGCGGGCCGGGGCGCCGGTCTTGATCTGGCCGCAGTTGGTGGCGACGGCGAGGTCGGCGATGGTGACGTCCTCGGTCTCGCCGGAGCGGTGCGACATCATGCACTTGAAGCCGCTGCGCTGGGCGAGCTCGACGGCGTCCAGGGTCTCGGTCAGCGAACCGATCTGGTTCACCTTGACGAGCAGGGCGTTCGCCGAGTTCTCCTCGATGCCGCGGGCCAGGCGCTCGGGGTTGGTGACGAACAGGTCGTCGCCGACGAGCTGGACCTTGTCACCGAGCTTCTCGGTGATGACGTTCCAGCCGGCCCAGTCGTCCTCGTACAGCGGGTCCTCGATGGAGACGAGCGGGTACGCGGAGACGAGCTCCTCGTAGTACTCCGTCATCTCGGCGGCGGAGCGCTCCTTGCCCTCGAAGAGGTACTTGCCGTCCTTGTAGAACTCGGAGGCGGCGACGTCGAGCGCGAGGGCGACCTGCTGGCCGGGGACGTAGCCGGCCTCCTTGATCGCCTCGAGGATCAGGTCGAGGGCCTCGCGGTTCGAGCCCAGGTTCGGGGCGAAGCCGCCCTCGTCGCCCAGGCCGGTGGCCAGGCCCTTGCTCTTCAGGACCTTCTTGAGGGTGTGGTAGACCTCGGTGCCCCAGCGCAGCGCCTCGGAGAAGGACTCCGCGCCGATCGGGGCGATCATGAACTCCTGGATGTCCACGTTGGAGTCGGCGTGCGAGCCGCCGTTCAGGATGTTCATCATCGGGACGGGCAGCAGGTGCGCGTTCGGGCCGCCGAGGTAGCGGAACAGCGGCAGGTCGCTGGCCTCGGAGGCGGCGTGCGCGACGGCGAGCGAGACGCCCAGGATCGCGTTGGCGCCGAGCGAGCCCTTGTTGTCCGTGGCGTCCAGGTCGAACATGGCCTGGTCGATCAGGCGCTGCTCGGTGGCGTCGTAGCCGACGAGCTCCGGGCCGATCTGCTCGATGACGGCGAGGACGGCCTTCTCGACACCCTTGCCCTGGTAGCGGTTCGGGTCACCGTCACGGAGTTCGATGGCCTCGAAGGCACCCGTGGAGGCGCCGGACGGGACAGCAGCACGGCCGGTGCTGCCGTCGTCGAGGCCGACCTCGACCTCGACCGTGGGGTTGCCTCGGGAGTCCAGGATTTCCCGGGCTACGACGACGTCGATGGACGGCACGAGCATCTCCTTCTGGGATGTGACGCGATGGCGCGGGGCCGCGGTGCGCGGTTCCGCATGGCTTGAGCCTAACCGCCTCCGGGGCATCGGCCAGCCGACTGCCCGTCTCTTGGACTCTGCCGTGAGCGAAATGTTCCTGTCCGGAACAAATACCGCCGGTGGTTCGCGGGTGAACGGCCCGTCGGGGTCCCACCGGTCCCGTCGCGGACCGCGGGCCCGGCGGGGGCTGGTCGCGCAGTTCCCCGCGCCCCTG
>NZ_WWIA01000651.1 GCF_009870065.1 Streptomyces sp. SID5785
GGGCCAAGCATCACTGACGGCACGTCACCACCGTTCCCTGCACGGGGACTTACGCGTACACCGCGGCGCTCGTATAGTTCCCGCTCGTATAGTTACGTAACTTTACCGGCGCCTCCCGTACGCGTGAGGAGCTCCCCGTGAACGTGCCCCCACCCACCCCCGTCGTGCTCGCCCTCGACTTCGGCGGCACCAAGACGGCCCTGACCGTCGCGGACCAGCACGGCACCAGGCTCCACGACCTCGTCGTCGAGACCGCCCCGGAGCACGGCGCCCGGGCCGGACTCGAGCGGGCCGTCGACGCCGCCCGCACCCTGCTCGCCGGACGCGAACCGGCCGCGGTCGGCGTGTCCACCATCGGCATCCCCGGCGAGGACGGCGTCGCCCTCGCGCCCAACATCCCCGGCTGGGAGCACCTCGCCCTCGGCCGCGAACTCGCCCTGGCCTTCCCCAAGTCGGCGCTCCGCCTGGCCACCGACGTCAAGGCGGCGGCACGCCACGAGCTCCTCGCCGGCGCGCTCCGCGGCTGCGACCCCGGCCTGTACGTCAACCTCGGCACCGGGCTCGCCGTCGCCCTCGTCGCGGGCGGACAGGTCCTCACCGGACGGCACGGCGCGTCCGGCGAGATCGGCTACAACCTGCGCACGGTCGCCGACGTCGGCCGGGCCATCGGCGCACGCACCCCGCTCGAGACGGTCGTCAGCGGCCGGGCCCTCACCGAGGCGGCCGCGGCCCACGGCTCCACCGAACTCGCCGCCCACATCGGCACCTTCGTCGACGAACTGGCCTTCCACCTCGTCAACCTCACCATCGCCCTCGATCCGGAACGGATCGCCGTCGGCGGCGGCATGGTCCGGTCCTGGACCGCCCTGCACGCACCGCTGCGCCGCGCCCTGGACGCCGCCGTGCCGTACCCGCCGCAGCTCACGCTCGCCGCGCACCCCCAGGAAGCGCCCCTGCTCGGGGCCCTCGCGCTGGCCGTGGAGGCCGCGCGCTCCGGAAACTGACGCACCACCGGCCCACGAAGGGACTGGTACCCATGAGGCCCACGCGCATCCTCGCCGCCGCGGTCATCGGCGCGCTCGCCGTGACGGCGACGGCCTGTTCGCAGACCCAGCACAAGGACGACGGCAAGAAGGACAACGCCACCCAGGACAGCGGCCCGAAGAAGAAAGGCGGCACGGTCACCATCGCCAACACGGCGGGCCAGACCTGGCCGTGCAACTTCAACCCCTTCAACCCCGCCGTCTACAACACCTCCATCGGCTTCGTCTACGAGCCGCTCGTCTTCGTCAACACCCTCAAGGACGCGGCCGAGACGCCCATGCTGGCCAAGAGCTACCGATGGAGCGCCGACAAGCGGAAGATCGACTTCACGATCCGCTCCGGCGTGAAGTGGAACGACGGCGAGCCGTTCACCGCCAAGGACGTCGCCTTCACCTTCAACCTCATGAAGAAGCAGAAGGCCACCGACCTGTACGCGCTGTGGACCACCGCCGGGCTGCAGTCCGTCAAGGCCGCCGGCGACCGGGTCACCCTCACCTTCGAGAAGGCGGCCCAGCCCTACTTCTACGCCTTCGCGCACCAGGTCCCCATCGTGCCCGAGCACGTCTTCGGCACCGGCGCGGCCGCCGCGCACCCCGAGACCTGGGTCGACAAGAGGCCCGTCGGCACCGGCCCCTTCGAGGTCGACCCGTGCACGCCCAACAACATCCAGTACAAGGCCAACCCCGACTACTGGCAGACCGGCAAGCCGTACCTCCAGAAGGTCGAGTACCCGGCGTACCTCGACAACGCGCCCGCCAACCTCGACCTGGCGAGCGGCAAGGCCCAGTGGGGCAGCCAGTTCATCCCCGGCATCAAGCAGTTCTACCTGGACAAGTCACCCGACAACCACACCTGGTCGCCGCCCGTCCTCAACGTCAGCATCCACCCCAACCTGGATCCGTCGCACAAGAACACCAGCAACCTCAAGGTGCGGCAGGCGATCTCCTACGCCATCGACCGCGACAAGGTCTCCGAGATCGGCGTCGGCGGCCAGGAACCCGCGGCGAACCAGTCCGGCATCGTCACCCCCACCTTCGACAAGTACTACGACGCGGCCGCCGTGAAGAAGGCCGGCTTCGACAAGCCGGACCCGGCCCGCGCGAAGAAGCTCCTCGGCGAACTCGGCTACTCGCCCGCGAAGCCGCTCAAGCTGAAGATCATCACGATCACCGGCTACACCGACTGGGACGCCTCCCTGAAGGTCATCAAGGAGGACCTCAAGGCCGTCGGCATCGACCTGACCGTCCAGGACCTCGCCCAGCAGACCATGGTCAGCAGGCTCTACACCGGCGACTACGACCTCGCCTACTACGCCCAGCAGAGCAGCGGCCCCTCCCCGTACTACGAGCTGCGCCAGATGCTGCACTCGGCGAACACCGCACCGCTCGGCAAGAACGCCTCGACCAACTGGCAGCGCTACCGCAACGCCGACGTCGACAAGCTCCTCAACGACTACGCCTCCGCCGACGAGAAGCGGCAGACCGCCATCGTCAAGGAGGTCGCGCAGCACATGCTCGACGACGTGCCCGTGATCCCGGTCGTCGAGTCCGTCAGCTGGTTCCAGTACAACACCAAGGACCTCGCCGGCTGGCCCACCGAGGACAACCCCTACGCCCAGCCCTCCGCGTACACCTGGCCGGACACCGGGCAGGTCCTCACCCACCTGTACTCCACGTCGGCCCAGTAGGCGGTGACCCGTGCGCTTCATCCTGCGCCGCCTGGGCTTCTTCGTCCTGACGCTCTGGGTGGCCCTCACCCTGAACTTCTTCATCCCGCGGATCATGCCGGGCGACCCGGTCGACGCGCTGATCGTCCGCACCCGCGGCCGGGTGCCCCGCGCGTCCCTGGAACAGATGCTGACGTCGTTCGGCTTCAAGCCCGACCAGAACGTGGCCGTCCAGTACCTCGACTACCTCGGCCACATGTTCACCGGTGACTGGGGCCGCTCCATCGGCCAGTCGCTCGGTGAGCCGGTCACCCAGCTCATCGGCGGCGCCCTGCCCTGGACCCTCGGCCTGGTCGGCATCACCACGATCCTGGCCTTCGCACTCGGCACCCTCATCGGCACCGTCGCCGGATGGCGCCGCGGGGGCGCCCTCGACGCCGTCCTGCCGCCGATCTTCGTCGTGACCTCCGCCCTGCCCTACTTCTGGGTCGGCCTGCTCCTCATCCTCGTCCTCTCCCAGGGCACCGGCGGCCTCCTCCCGGCCAACTTCAACTACGACACCTCGATCGTGCCCGGCTTCTCACCCGGCTTCGTCGGCAGCGTCCTGTCCCACGCGGTCCTCCCGGCGGCCACGCTGCTGGTCACCACCATCGGCGGCTGGATCCTCACCATGCGCAACAACATGATCACGACACTGGCCGAGGACTACGTCCGCATGGCCCGCGCCAAGGGCCTCAGCCCCCGCCGCATCATGTACGCCTACGGCGCCCGCAACGCGATCCTGCCGAACCTCGCCGGATTCGCCATGTCCCTCGGCTTCGTGATCTCCGGCGCCATCCTCATCGAGTACGTCTTCAACTACCCGGGCGTCGGCTACCTGCTCTACAACGCCGTCCAGAACGTCGACTACCCGCTGATGCAGGCCCTGTTCATGCTGTTCACCGTCGCCGTCCTGGTGGCCCTGCTCGCCGTCGACATCGCGACGGTATGGCTGGACCCGCGGGCGCGGGCCGCACGCTAGGTCCTGTCCGGAGTTCCCCGTCTGCGCCCCGACGCCCGGCACGCACGCTCGCCGCGCGGGGGCCCAGGACAGGTGGCTCCGCCACATGACCTGGGCCCCCGCGCACCGATCGCACGCACCGACCGCCGCTGCGCCCGTCCTCCGGACGGACGACGTGGAACTCCGGACAGGACCTAGGACCGAGGGACCACAGATGACCTCCACCACCGCAGTCACCGCCCCGCCGCCCGAGCGGGCCCGTCCGCGCGGCCGCGCCGGGGGCGGCCTCTGGCGGGCCGTCCGCTCCAACCGCAAGGCCATGACCGGCCTCGCGATCCTCCTCCTGTTCACCCTGGTCGCCGCCTTCCCCGGACTCTTCACCTCCGTCGACGACCCCGACCGGCTCAGCTACCGGCCGCGCCTCGGCATCTCCACCGCGCACCTGCTCGGCACCACCGGACTCGGCCAGGACATCTACTCCCAACTGGTCCACGGCACCCGCGAGTCCCTGATCATCGCCGTCGTGGCCGGCGCCCTCGCCACCGTGCTCTCGGTCGTCGTCGGCGTCTCCGCCGCCTACCTCGGCGGCCTCGCCGACGACCTGCTCTCCCTGCTGACCAACGTCGTCCTCGTCATCCCCGCGTTCCCCCTCGTGATCATCCTCGCCAAGTACGCGGGCAAGGGCTCCCTCACCGTGATCCTCGCGGTCCTCGTCCTCACCGGCTGGTCCTACGGCGCCAACCAGCTCCGCGTCCAGGCCCTCGCCCTGCGGGGCCGCGACTTCCTCGCGTCGGCGCGGGTCCGCGGCGAACGGCGCGCGTACATCATCGTCTTCGAGGTCCTGCCCAACATGACCTCGCTCATCGTCGCCAACTTCCTCGGCGCCGCCCTCTACTCGGTGCTCAGCGCCGCGGGCCTGCAGTTCCTCGGCCTCGGCGACCCCAACTCCCAGAGCTGGGGCACGATGCTCTACTGGGCCCAGAACCAGCAGGCCCTGCAGACCGGCACCCCGCTGTGGTCGATCGCGCCCGGACTCTGCGTCGCCCTGCTGGGCGTCGCCTTCGCCCTCGTCAACTACGCGTTCGACGAGATCGGCAACCCGGCGCTGCGCCCCGTGCGCCGCCGCGAGCGGAAGGAGCGCAAGCGTGCCTGACCCCCTGCTGTCCGTCACCGGCCTCAGCGTCGTGTACGACACCCCCCGCGGCCCCGTCACCGCCGTCGACTCCGTCGGACTCACCCTGGAGGCGGGCGAGTTCACGGCCGTCGTGGGGGAGTCCGGCTGCGGCAAGTCCACCCTCATGTACGCCGTCGCCGGACTGCTCGACCCGCCCGCCCGGGTCGCCGCAGGGCAGGTCCGCCTCCACGGCCAGGACCTGCTCACGCTCGGCCGCCGCGAGCTCGACGCGCTGCGCTGGCGCGACTTCTCCGTCGTCCTCCAGTCCGCCATGAACGCCCTCAACCCCGTGACCACCCTCGCCGCCCAGTACCGCGACGCCATGGCCGCCCACGGCACCTACACCAAGGACGAGATCCGGGCCCGCAGCACCGAGGTGCTCGCCCTCGTCGGCATCGACCCCGTGCACCTCGGAAGCTACCCGCACCAGCTCAGCGGCGGCATGCGCCAGCGCGCCATGATCGCCATGGCACTGCTGCTCACCCCCGACCTCGTCATCATGGACGAGCCCACCTCCGCGCTCGACGTCGTCGCCCAGCGCTCCCTCATGGTGCAGATCAAGGAACTCCAGCAACTCCTCGGCTTCGCCGTCGTGTTCGTCACCCACGACATGTCCCTCGTCTCGCACTTCTCCGACCAGCTCCTCGTCATGTACGCCGGTCAGATCGTCGAGCAGGGCCCCACCCGCACCGTGTTCGACCACCCCGCCCACCCCTACAGCCGCGGCCTCCTGGAGGCGTTCCCCTCCGTACGGGGCCCGCGCGTCCCGCTCCGGGGCATCCCCGGCAGTCCGCCCGACCTCGCCTCGCCCCCGCCCGGCTGCCGCTTCACCCCGCGCTGCCCCCTCGCCCACGACGCCTGCCACCACACCGCCCCCGACCTGTACGAGGCCGGAGCCGCCCGCTCCCGCTGCCTGCTGCACCTCACGGAGGCCGCCCGATGACCCCGCTCCTCGAAACGGTCGGACTGACCCGGCACTTCAAGGTCGGCACCGGCCTCACCCGCCGTGTCCTGCACGCCGTCGACGACGTCGACCTCACCGTCGGCGAACGCGAGATCGTCGCCCTCGTCGGCGAGAGCGGCAGCGGCAAGTCCACCCTCGCCCGGCTCGTCGCCCAGGTCCACCGGCCCACCCGCGGCGAGATCCGCTACCGGGGCGAGCCGCTGACCGCCCGGCGCGGCCGGACGGCACGCCTCGCCTACCGCAGCGACGTCCCCATGGTCTTCCAGGACCCCTTCGCGTCCCTCAACCCCGCCCACCGCGTCGCCCACGGCATCCTGCGCGGACTCACCCTGCACCGCCCCGAACTGACCGCCGCCGAGCGGACGGCCGAGGCCGAACGCGTCGTCGAGGCCGTCGGCCTCCACCCCGCCGCCGAGATCCTCGACCGCTACCCGCACGAGCTCTCCGGCGGCCAGCGCCAGCGCATCGGCTTCGCCCAGGCCCTCGCCCACCGGCCCCGACTGATCCTCGCCGACGAACCCGTCTCCATGCTCGACGTCTCCATCCGCATCGGCCTGCTCAACGTGATGGCCGACCTGCGCGAGAGCGAAGGCGTCTCGATCCTCTACATCACCCACGACATCGCCGGCGCCCGCTACCTCTCCGACCGCATCGCCGTCATGTACGGCGGCCACATCGTCGAGACCGGGCCCACCGAGGAGGTCCTGGCCCGGCCCCGCCACCCCTACACCGAGCTGCTGCTCTCCGCCGTGCCCGACCCGCGCGCCCCGCTCGACGTCGACGCGGCCGCCGCCAGGACCGATCCGCCGGTCGTCATCGACCCCGTCCCCAGCTGCCGCTTCCGCGCCCGCTGCCCCCTCGCCGTCGACGCCTGCCACCACGTCACCCCGCGCCTGCGGCCCGTCGCCGAGGGCCACACCGCCGCCTGCCACGTCCGCGCGTCCGGGGCCGACGCGTGAGCACACCCCCCGCCTGGAACCGGCAGCGCCTGCGCAGCAACAACGAATGGCTCCTGCTCGAACGGCTACGGACCGAGGGGCCCGCCTCCCGTGCCCAACTCGCCCGCGACAGCGGCCTGTCCAAGCCCACCGTCTCCTCCGCGCTCGCCGCGCTCGCCCGCGCGGGCCTGGTCCGCGAGGCCGGCACACACGCCCAGCGCCGCGGCCGGGTCGCCGTCCTCTACGAACCCGACCCCGGCGCCGGGCACGTCCTCGGCATCGACATCGGCCGCGCCCGCCTGCGCACCGCCGTCGCCGACCTCTCCGGCACCGTCGTCGCCCGCGCCGAACTGCCCAACCGCGGGCGCGGCGCCACGAGCGTCGCCGACGCGGCCGTCGCCTGCGCCGCGGGAGCCCTCGCCGACGCCGGCCTCACCACCGCCGACATCGTGCACACCGCGGTCGGCACCCCCGGCGTCTTCGACCGCACCACCGGACGCGTCCGCTACGCCGTCAACCTGCCCGGCTGGGGCCGCCCCGGACTCGTCGAGCGCATGCGCGAGAGCCTCGGCACCCCGCTGTCCGTCCACAACGACGCCAACCTCGCCGCCCTCGGCGAACACGCCTTCGGCACCGGCGCCGGCAGCCGCCTGTTCGTGTACGTCCTCATCGGCACCGGCCTCGGCCTGGGCGTCGTCGCCGACGGCGAACTCTTCGTCGGCGCGCACGGCGCCGCCGGCGAGATCGGCTTCCTGCCCCTGGACGGCGTCCCCGCCGGCGGTTCCGCGCCCCGCCGCGGCCTCCTGGAGGACGCCGTCTCGGCCGACGCCGTCGTGCGATCCGCCCGCGCCGCCGGTCTGACCGGCCCCCTCACCGCGAAACGCGTCTTCGACGCCGCCCGCGCCGGCGACCCCGCCGCCACCGCCGCCGTACGCCAGGAGGGCGAGCGCCTCGCCCTGGCCGTCGCCGGCGTGACCGCCGTCCTCGACCCCGACCTCGTCGTGCTCGGCGGGGGCGTGGGTGCAGGCGCCGACCTCCTGCTGACCACGGTCACCGACACCCTGCACCGTCTCACCCCGCTCCGCCCCCGCCTGGCGGCCAGCACGACGGGCCCCGACGCGGTCCTGCTCGGAGCCCTGACCCTCGCCCTCCGCGCGGCACGCCCCCTCGTGTTCACCCGCCGAACCCAGTCCCAGCCCCAACCCCAACCCCTGCCCCAACCGCTGCCCCGCCCCCTGGCCCGGCCGGAGCCCTGACGCCGGGCGCACGACCGACGTACCCCCGCCCGTCCGGGTCGAGCCCGGCCTGCTGCTCGTCCTGCGTTCCCGTCCGTCAGATCACCTTGCGCCGCACCAGCACGGCGAGCACCAGCGCCCCGGGCACCAGCGGCAGCCACACGGTGATCAGCCGGAACCCGAGCACGGCCGCCGTCGCCTGGGAGAGCGGCGCCCCGACGCCGACCAGGGTGAGCAGCAGCGCCGCCTCGACCGACCCGATGCCGCCGGGGGTCGGCACGATGCCCGCGGCGAGGGAGGCGGCCAGGTAGGCGACGGCGATCTCGATCCCCGGCACCGGGAGGTCGAGGGCGCGGGCCACGGCGACCATGACCGCGGCCTGGAGCGCGGGCGTCCCGACGGCCCCGCCCCACAGCGCCGCGGCCCGGGCGGGCCGGGCGTGCAGGGCCCTGGCGTCGGTGAGCGCGGTGGTGAGGAAGTTCCGCACGACCCCCCGGAGCGAGCGCACCCTCCACAGCACCGCGGCCGCGACCCCGCACAGCGCGACGAGCAGGGCCAGCGCCGTCAGCCCCCGCTCGGCCGACAGCGGCCCGCCGAACGACAGCGGGTCGGGCGACAGCGCCGCGAGGGCCACCAACAGCCCGTACCGGCCCAGCGGTTGCGTGAGCGAGTACAGCGCGAGCGAGGCGCAGGCCCGGGTCGAGGGCACTCCGCACACCCGCAGGAACCGCAGCGTCACGACGTGCGCGCCCAGCCCCGCCGGCAGCAGGTGGTTCGCCGAGCCGGCCGCGACCTGCGACGCGAACAGCCGCCCGGCGGGCAGCGGTTCGAGGACCGTGCCCTGCCGCAGCAGGCACACCGGGACCCAGCACGCCACCGTCAGCAGCGCCGCCGCCGTGAGCCATCCCCGGTCGGCGCCGCGCAACTCACCGAGCCCGGAGGAGAACACCGACCAGTTCCCCGCGACCCACGCGCCGACGAGGACGAGCGGGACCACGGGCAGCAACCGCCGCACCGGCCATCGCCGCAGAGCAGGGGGGAGTGTCGTCGCCACGGCTCAGCCGTCCTTCCGGGGGTGCGCACCGCGCAGGAGTCTCCGACACCTGGATGCCCGCCGCGCGCGACGCGCCGGTGCCGGGCGCCCGTCGCGCAGCGGAACGCCCCGTTCGCCGGACCGGCCGCAGGGGCGTGCCCGTACCGGGAAACGCCCCTGAAGGAAAAGTGCCCAGAAATGACAGAAAAGAGCCCGGAAGGGCCCGGAAAGAGTTCGGAGGCCGTGCGGAGGCCGACGTGGAAGCAGTCCGGAAAAGCAGAAGACCCCTGATCGACAGGGGTCCGTGCTGGTGTCCGAGGGGGGACTTGAACCCCCACGCCCGATAAAGGGCACTAGCACCTCAAGCTAGCGCGTCTGCCATTCCGCCACCCGGACAAGGTGTCTGCCGCTCTGTGCGGGGTGTTCCCCGCGGCGACACAGAGAACATTACCAGGGATTCCGAGTGCCTCGATCACACCCCCTTTCCGCAGGTCGGCCCTGTGAACGCCATGTGACGACGGCCGCCCGCCCTTGGGTCACGGCGGCGGGGGAGAGAGGATGAGGGGGGACCACAGGGAGACAGGGAGAGAGGAACAAGCGTGAGCGAGTCGAGCGCGGGCAGGGCCGTCTCCGGACAGGACGAGGTCGTCGACCTCTGCCGCGAGCTGATCCAGATCGACACCAGCAACTACGGCGACCACTCCGGCCCGGGGGAGCGCAAGGCCGCCGAGTACGTCGCCGAGAAGCTCGCCGAGGTCGGCCTGGAACCGAAGATCTTCGAGTCCCACCCCGGACGGGCCTCCACCGTCGCCCGGATCGAGGGCGAGGACCCGTCGCGGCCCGCGCTGCTCATCCACGGCCACACGGACGTCGTCCCGGCCAACGCGGCGGACTGGACGCACCACCCGTTCTCCGGAGAGGTCGCCGACGGCTGCGTCTGGGGCCGCGGCGCCGTCGACATGAAGGACATGGACGCGATGACCCTCGCGGTCGTCCGCGACCGGCTGCGCACGGGCCGCAAGCCCCCGCGCGACATCGTGCTCGCCTTCCTCGCCGACGAGGAGGCCGGCGGCACGTTCGGCGCGCACCACCTGGTGGACCACCACCCCGAGCTGTTCGAGGGCGTCAGCGAGGCGATCAGCGAGGTCGGCGGCTTCTCCTTCTCGGTGAACGAGCGGCGCCGGCTGTACCTCGTGCAGACCGCCGAGAAGGGCATGCACTGGATGAAGCTGACCGTGGCCGGCACCGCCGGGCACGGCTCCATGATCCACCGGGACAACGCGATCACCGAGCTCTCCGAGGCGGTCGCCCGGCTCGGCCGGCACGAGTTCCCCGTCCGCGTCACCAAGACGACACGCCACTTCCTCGACGAGCTGGGCGACGCCCTCGGCACCGAGCTCGACCCCGAGGACATGCAGGAGACGATCGCCAAGCTCGGCGGCATCGCCAAGCTGATCGGCGCCACCCTCAGCAACACCGCCAACCCGACCCAGCTCGGCGCCGGTTACAAGGTCAACGTCATTCCGGGCGAGGCCACCGCGCACGTGGACGGACGCTTCCTGCCCGGCCACGAGGAGGAGTTCCTCGCCGACCTCGACCGGATCCTCGGCCCCAAGGTCGTCCGCGAGGACGTGCACGCCGACAAGGCCGTCGAGACGGACTTCGACGGGGCGCTCGTCGCGGCCATGCAGACCGCGCTCGTCGCCGAGGACCCGATCGCCAAGGCCGTGCCGTACATGCTGTCGGGCGGCACCGACGCCAAGTCCTTCGTCGAGCTCGGCATCCGCAACTTCGGCTTCGCGCCGCTGCAGCTGCCGCCCGAGCTGGACTTCGCCGGAATGTTCCACGGAGTCGACGAGCGGGTACCGGTGGACGGCCTGAAGTTTGGCGTCCGGGTCCTCGACCGGTTCATCGACGCCTCCTGACCTGGTCCTGAACGGGACGCGAGCCGCCGTCGGCGTCAACCGCGCGCACCTGCGGACATTCGTCCGCCTGTACGTGCTTGACCGAAAAGAGTGAAAGGCGCCGGCGGCTCGTAGCCCCAATGGCCCCTCCTCGTTACAGGGAGTGCAGTCCGCGGCTGGGACTGCACTTGTCAACTAGGAGGAATAATGATCAAGAAGGTCGTCGCCGTCGCGGCTGCCACCGGTGGTCTGGTGCTCGCTGGTGCGGGTCTCGCCGCTGCCGACGCGGGTGCTCAGGGTGCTGCCGTGAAGTCCCCCGGCGTGCTCTCGGGCAACGTCATCCAGGCGCCCATCCACGTGCCGGTGAACCTGTGCGGCAACACGGTCGACGTGATCGGGCTGCTCAACCCCACCTTCGGCAACGCCTGCGTCAACAACTGACGTTGTTGTGCCCCACCCCTTGAGGGTCTGAGTCCGTCGGCCCCGGAGTGCGCGCCATGCACTCCGGGGCCGCTGGGTCTCCGGCACGGGACGCACACCGCCCCCGTGCCTCTCCAGCGCCTTCGATGAGGCGCTCAGCAGAGTTCTAAGGCAGGGAAAGCTATGCGACAGGTCATGCGCAAAGGCCTGATCACCGTGGCGGCCGCGTCCGGCGCGCTCGCAGTGACCGGCGGCATCGCCTACGCCGACGCCGGTGCGAACGGCAGCGCGTCCGACTCGCCCGGTGTGGCGTCCGGCAACTCCGTCCAGGTCCCCGTGCACGTCCCGGTGAACCTGTGCGGCAACACCATCGATGTCGTGGGGGTGCTCAACCCGGCGTCCGGCAACAGCTGCGCCAACACCTCCGACGGCGGCGGCAGCGGCAGCCACGCGGGCGGCGGCTCGTCGTCCGGCGGCGGCTCGCACGCGAGCAGCCACACCAGCGGCTCCCCGGGCGTCGGCTCGGGGAACAACGTGCAGCTGCCGATCGACGTGCCGGTCAACGCGTGCGGAAACTCGATCGACATCATCGGCCTGGGCAACGCGGCCGGCGGCAACGACTGCGCGAACGACGAGGCGGCCCCGCCGGAGCAGCCCCCGGCCACGCCGCACCACCCCGGTACGCCGGAGAAGCCGGTCACCCCGCGCACGCCGGACAAGCCCAACGAGCCGGTGACGCAGACCGTCACCCCGCCCAAGGGCCAGGCCCAGCTCGCCGAGACCGGCAGCTCGCTGCCGATCGGCGCGGTCGTGCCGGTCGGCGCGGGCGCGCTGCTCGCGGGTGCGGTGCTCTACCGCCGGGCCAGGGCCGCGGCGTAACCGGCGCCCGGGCCGCCGCGGTCACCGACCGTGCGGGCGGCCACCGGGCAGCCCACGGCCACGGAGCGGGTCCCCGACGAAGGGGGCCCGCTCCGTTCCTGTCCGTGCACGCGTCAGGTACAGGTCACCACGTGGCCCGCACCTGCCGGATGATCCGGCGGCGCAGCCGCACCCTGCGGCTCCCGTCCCGGTGCAGGCTCAGTCGGTACAACTCCCAGTGTCCGTACTCGGCATGGTCCGTCAGCAGACGCGTCGCCTCCTTGCGGGACACCCCGCGCGGCACGTACACGTCGACAAATTCGTATTCCGGCATCGCATCTATTGTGCGGGCAGTGGCCCGGTACGGATAGCGTCTGCACTATGTCTGATGCTGCGCAGCCCACCGCTGCCGAGGTACGCGCCGCCGCGGAGGCGGTCAAGGCTGCGCTCGACCGTCACCTGACGGCTGTCGAGCGCCGGTCGGGTGAGGACGACCCGGCCGTCTACGAGGCGTTCAACCAGCTCGCCGTCGCGGCCGAGCAGTACGACGAACTCCTCTACGACCGGTACGACGAGGTCACCCCCTTCGAGATCCCCGGCGGCGACGACTCGCTGCCGCCGTACACCGGTCCCGACGAACCGCACGCGCTGAGCGTGCTGATCCGCCGCGACTACGCCGTGGTGGAACCGCAGCGGCTGCTGGCCCAGGCCGGGCGGGTCGCCGACCTCGACGCCGGACCGGACGCGGACTCGGAGGCCGCGTCCGGGGCGGGCAGCAGCGTGCACGCCGCGCTCGGCGTGCTGTTCGGCGAGTTCGAACCGGACGAGATCGCCTCGCGGCACAAGGAGTTCGGCCTCGACGAGGGGGACGCCACCCTGTGGGTCGTCGCCGCCGACGAGCCCGCCGAGCTGGGGGAGTGGCTGGAGTCCCCGTTCGAGGAGGCGGACCCGCAGAGCGTCGTGTGCCGCTTCGACGTCAGCTCGGTCTTCGACGACGAGGACCTCGACGACGACTCCGACGACTCCGACGGCCCCGACGACCCTGGCGAGGCCGACGGCGCGACCGGCGCGGACGACGTCGACGCGTTCCTGGCGGACGCCGACCGCTAGCCGACGCCGCCCCCGCCCGGAAGTCCGGTGCGGGAGCGGCGTGCTGTCGGCGCCGGTGTGCCGGTACCCCGCGGGGCACCGGCGTGCGCGGTCAGGAGGCCGGGAGCTGGCCCCGGACGAGGGTGCCCAGGCGCGTGGTGCGCGGCTTGGCCGGGATCTCCGCGACGGCGCGCGGCAGCGCCGCGTCCGCCCCGTGCACCACGGACAGATGCCGCTCGCCACGGCCGAAGGCCGTGTAGACCCAGGGCCGGGTCAGACCCTGGGTCGCGTCGCCCGGCAGCACCACCACGACGGCCGGCCGGCGCAGGCCCACGGCCTGGTGCCCCGTGACCGCCCAGCCGTGCCGCACGGCCTGCTCGACCCGGTCCTTCGGGACGACCACGGGCTCGCCGTCGCAGTCCAGGCGCAGGCCCTCGGCGTCCGCACCGACGACCCGGCCCGGCCGGACCTGCCCGGGAGCGGGCACGTGCACCACCCGGTCCCCGGGGTCGAAGCCGCCGAAGCGTCCCGGGCCGGGGTTCAGCCGCTCCTTCAGCGCCGCGTTCAACGCGCGTGTCCCCGCCGCGCCGCCGTGGCCGACCGTGATCACCTGCGTCTGCTCCGGGGGCACCCCGATGGCGCGCGGCACCGAGTCCGCCACGAGCTGCACGGTGCGGTGGATCGCCTCGGCCGCGTCCCGGACGGGGACGATCACGACCTCCTTGCCGGGCGCGTCCACCGCGTTCAGCTCGCCGATGCCGATGCCCGAGACCAGCTCGCCCACGGGGCCGAAGTCCGGGGTGCGCGAGGAGATCCTGGGGCAGATCCCGGCCGCGAGCAGGTCCGCGAAGACCCGGCCGGGCCCCGCCGACCAGAGCGTGCCGGGGTCGCCGCTGAGCAGCAGACCGGCCCCGTCGGGCAGCTGCTCGACGAGCAGGGCCGCCGCGTCCACGTCCAGCTGCGGGGCGTCCAGCACCACGAGCAGATCGAGGGCCAGCGCGCCCTCCGCGTCGCGCCCGGGGCCCTCCA
>NZ_WWIA01000652.1 GCF_009870065.1 Streptomyces sp. SID5785
CGCGGCCGCGGCGGGCCCGGCCGCGCCGACGAGCTCGCCGATCCGGGCCCCGGCCCGGCGGCCCTCGAGGTGGAGGCGGCCCACGTTCACCCGGTCCTCGGCGAGGAGCGTGAGGACGGCCGCGTCCCCGGCGGCGTAGGTGGCGACGTAGCCGTCGGTGCCGCGGACGAGGAGTTCGCGGAAGCCGCCCTGGCCGGTCGCGTCGGAGAGCCGCAGGGCGACGCCGAGCGCGGCGGCGGTCAGGGCCGCGACGCCCTCGGCCTCGACACCGGGTGTGTCGTGGGCGAGGACGAGGCCGTCGACGCTGGCCGCGAGCGCCCCGGTCACCTGTGGCACCTGGACTCTCAACCGGTGTATCTCGGCGAGGAGTTCGGCCTCGTCGACCATCGGAGTTCTCCTTTCGGGGGGCTGGCGACGGCGTCTCACAGGGCCTCCAGGGCGGCGCGCAGCCGACGCAGCAGCGCCACGTCGGGGTCCTCGACGGCGGCGGTCCGCGTGATCCAGTCCGGTACGGCCTCGGCGGGCGGGGCCGGTGGCGCGGTCGTGACGAGGCCGCCGGAGGCGAGGCGGCGCAGGTCGACGAGGGTGTGGAAGGCGGGGCGGCCGAGCGCGAGGGCGATCTGTGAGGCGGTGCGCGTCCCGTCGACGAGTTCGAGCACCCGGCGGCGGCGCGGAGGCACCCGCAGCGGGTGCAGGCTGGTGCGGCTGAGCGGGGCGGTGTCGGTGTCCGGCTCGGGCCAGATCCGCTGGAGCAGGTCGCGGCGGCGCAGTGTCTCGCGTTCGACGGCGGCGACCGGCACGGGCCGCACCGTGCCGAACCAGTGCGCGACCCCGTACCGGAAGCGGGTCGGGCCGCTGGTCGGGGCGAGGGTGAAGTAGGCGGCGTCGAACAGGGCGCCGAGGTGGCACAGTTCGAGCGCGCCGTCGGTCAGCCGGCCGTGCTCGACGAGATAGCGGCCGACGCGGTGCAGGGCGCCCGCCCGGTCGACGGCCTCCCACCAGCCGTCGGCGTTGATCACCCCGGTCGCGGTGAGCAGCACGTCCATGCCGGGGGTCGCGGGCGACTCGGCGTGCACGATGCGGCCGTCCTGCAGATAGAGCGTGCCGTGCTCGCGCAGCAGGGCGCCGGTGGCCCGCTCGGAGGCGAGCCGGCTCAGCATGGGGGAGACCCCGGAGTGCCGGCCGGGCCCGCCGGGTATGTCCGGCCCGCTCACCCGAGGACCAGCCGCTCGGCGAGGTCGGCGAGGCGGATGCGGGACAGGGCGAGGTTGCCCTCGGAGCGGTCGAGCCACAGGTGCAGGAAGACGCTGCTGTCGAAGCTGGTGCGGACGAAGCGCAGCAGGTGGTAGCCGTCGCGGCTGGTGACGATGACGTCCTCGACCGGGGGCTCGGCCCCGTTCGTCGACCAGTCGCCGCCGCCCTCGGGGGCGAACGCCCGGTGCTCGGCGGTGAGCCGGGCGACCTCGGCGGTCTCGGCGGCGGTGACCTCGTGGTCGCCGTTCGGCGACTCACCGATGGTGCCCAGGGCAAGGCCGCTGGTCCAGTCGACGACCGAGGCGCCCCGGGCCCCCGGCAGCCGCATGGCCTCGAGCAGACACTCGTCGATTCCGGGCACGCCTGGATCCCCCCACCTGTCCGTCACGTCCACGCACCCCTGGTGCCGGTGTGACGCTGACGCTACGCACCGTACGGGGGCCTGGTGAGCGTTCTGGCATTTTCCAATGGAACATGCGAAGGGGGTACTAGAATCCGCCGCCGCCTGCCCCTCAGAGGCCGGTGAGCTCCTCGCGCAGCGCGCCGCCCGACTCCGCGACGATCTCCTCGACCTGCTGCGGCTCGCGCACGGTGGCGAACCGCACCGTGCCGTCCGGCCCGTCCGCGTAGCCGTACACCCCCGGCCTGGCCAGGGAGTTGTACGAGTAGTGCTGGGCGAAGTAGTAGGCGCCGGTGTCGAGGGCGGCCACGTGGTCGCCCGCCGCGATGCGGGGCAGTTTCTGGTTCTCGGCGAGCAGGTCGCCGGCGAAGCACGCCGGACCCGCCACGTCCTGCGCGACGAGCGGGCCGGTCCTGGGCAGGCCCTGCGCGTCGTAGGCGGCGATCCTGAGCGGCCAGGAGGCGGGCGCGTACACGGTGCGGGTGGCGACCTGGACGCCCGCGTGGGTGACCGCGATGGGGCGGCCGCCGCTCTCCTTGGCGTACTCGACGAGGGCGAGCGTCGTGCCGTGCTTGGCGAGCAGGGAGCGGCCGAACTCGGTGACGAGGCCGTAGCCCCCGTCGAACAGGCCCGGCACGGTCGAGGCCAGCAGGCGCGCGTACGCGGCATACGTGGGGGTCTCCTCGTCGGAGGAGAAGTTCACGGGCAGGCCGCCGCCGATGTCGAGGGTGTCGATCTGGCGGCGCCCGGCGGCCGCGTTGATCTCCTCGGCGAGTGCGTGGACGGCCCGTACGCCCTCGGCCATCAGCTCGAGCGGCACGCCCTGCGAGCCGGAGTGGGTGTGCAGCCGGGTCAGCCACGGCCGGTCCAGGTACGCGCGCACGACCCACGCGCGGGCGCCCTCGTCGCGCAGGGCGACGCCGAACTTGGAGGTGGCGGTCGCGGTGGACAGGGCGCCGATGGAGCCGGCGCCGATCTGCGGGTTGACGCGCAGGCCCAGCGGGGAGGCGGTCGGCGCGGAGGCGACGAGAGTGTCGAGGCGGGCCAGCTCCTCGGGGTTGTCGGCGTTGACGGCGATGCCGAGGGCCAGGGCCTCGCGCAGTTCGGCGGCGGTCTTGGCGGGGGAGTCGAGCACGGTGCGGGCGGGCGGCACCCCGGCGGCGCGGGCCAGCGCCAGTTCGCCCGGGCTCGCGACCTCGGCGCCGATCCCGGCCCGGTGCAGCAGGCGCAGCACGGGCACGAGCGGGGTGGCCTTCACGGCGAAGGCGTGCAGGACGGGGGTGCCGGGCGCGGTGACGGCGTCGAAGGCGGCGTGCAGGGCGGCGGCGGAGGCCCGGATGCCGGTGACGTCGAGCAGCCCGGCGACCGGGGTCGCGGGGCCGATCAGGCCCTGGGCGACCGCGGCGCGTACGGCCCGGTCGCGGCGGGCAGCGGGGTCCGGGGCGGGCCCGGACAGGAGCGGGGTCTGATCGGTGTCGTGAGCCATGCCGCCAGACAACCATCACGGCCTGCTCCACGACACCTGTTGACTAGTTCTATTCAGAACGCCAGGATGTGAATACGAACGCCAAAAGGAACCCCCGCAGGCAGCCCGACCCCATCCCAGGAGGCACCCCGATGTCCGGACCCCGTCCCGTACGAGCCCCGCGCGGCACCGAGCTCAACACCCTGGGGTGGCAGCAGGAGGGTGCCCTGCGGATGCTCATGAACAACCTGGACGCGGAGGTCGCCGAGCACCCCGACAAGCTCGTCGTCTACGGGGGCACCGGCAAGGCGGCCCGGTCCTGGGAGGCGTACGACGCGATCGTGCGCACGCTCAAGACGCTGAAGTCGGACGAGACGCTCCTCGTCCAGTCCGGCAAGCCGGTCGGCGTGCTGCGCACCAGCGAGTGGGCGCCCCGCGTGCTCCTCGCCAACTCCAACCTGGTCGGCGACTGGGCCAACTGGGAGGAGTTCCGCAAGCTGGAGGCCGAGGGCCTGACCATGTACGGCCAGATGACGGCCGGTTCGTGGATCTACATCGGCTCGCAGGGCATCGTCCAGGGCACGTACGAGACCTTCGGTGCCGTCGCCCGCAAGAAGTTCGACGGCACGCTCGCCGGGACGATCACCCTCACCGCCGGTGTCGGCGGCATGGGCGGCGCCCAGCCCCTCGCCGTCACCATGAACGAGGGCGTCGCGATCTGCGTCGACGTCGACGAGACCCGCATCGACCGCCGCATCGGCACCCGCTACCTCGACGTCAAGGCCGACAACCTCGACCACGCCCTCGAGCTCGCGATCGCCGCCCGCGACGAGCGCCGCGGCCTGTCCATCGGCGTCGTCGGCAACGCGGCCGAGGTCTTCCCGGAGCTGCTGCGCCGCGAGGCCCCGATCGACATCGTCACCGACCAGACCTCGGCCCACGACCCGCTCGCCTACCTGCCCGTCGGCATCTCGGTCGAGGACTGGGACAAGGAGCGCGAGGCGGACCCGGCCGGCTTCACCGAGAAGTCCCG
This sequence comes from Streptomyces sp. SID5785, assembly GCF_009870065.1. Taxonomy (GTDB): domain Bacteria; phylum Actinomycetota; class Actinomycetes; order Streptomycetales; family Streptomycetaceae; genus Streptomyces. Next base: position 4,153 of record NZ_WWIA01000652.1, read on the forward strand.
CAAGTCGATGGCCCTGCACGTCGAGGCCATGGTCGGCTTCCTCGACAAGGGCGCCGAGGTCTTCGACTACGGCAACTCGATCCGCGACGAGGCCCGCAAGGCCGGCTACGAGCGCGCCTTCGACTTCCCCGGCTTCGTGCCCGCGCACATCCGCCCGCTGTTCGAGGAGGGCCTCGGCCCGTTCCGCTGGGCCGCCCTGTCCGGCGACCCCGAGGACATCGCGAAGACCGACAAGGCGATCAAGGAGCTGTTCCCGGAGAACACGCACCTGCACCGCTGGCTCGACATGGCCGCCGAGCGCATCTCCTTCGAGGGCCTCCCGGCCCGCATCTGCTGGCTCGGCTACGGCGAACGCCACCTGGCCGGGCTCAAGTTCAACGAGATGGTCGCCTCCGGCGAGCTCTCCGCCCCCGTCGCCATCGGCCGCGACCACCTCGACTCCGGCTCCGTCGCGTCCCCGTACCGCGAGACCGAGTCCATGAAGGACGGCTCCGACGCGATCGCCGACTGGCCGCTCCTCAACGCCCTGGTCAACACCTCCTCCGGCGCCACCTGGGTCTCCCTGCACCACGGCGGCGGCGTCGGCATGGGCCGCTCCATCCACGCCGGCCAGGTCTGCGTCGCCGACGGCACCGACCTCGCCGCCCAGAAGATCGAGCGCGTCCTCACCAACGACCCGGCGATGGGCGTCATCCGCCACGTCGACGCGGGCTACGAGCACGCGGCCGACGTCGCCAAGGAGCGCGGTGTCCGCGTCCCGATGACCGAGGGCGACAGCAAGTGACGCGCCCTGAAGGGGCACGGGGAACTGCGCGACCGGCCACGACCGGTCCGCAGTCGCCGACCACCCCGGACTTCACGGCGATGTGGCGCGACCTGCAGCCCATCGGCCGTGACAAGGACACCCGCGGGTACCGCCGCTATGCCTGGACCGCGGCCGACGCCGACTGCAAGGGCTGGTTCAAGGAGCAGGCGGAGAACCGCGGCCTGACCCTCGAGGTCGACCGCAACGGCAACCAGTGGGCCTGGCTCGGCGACCCGCAGGGCGACGGAGCCGTCGTCACCGGCTCCCACCTCGACTCCGTCCCGGACGGCGGCGCCTTCGACGGCCCCCTCGGCGTCGTGTCCTCGTTCGCCGCCCTGGACGAACTCCGCCGCAGGGGAGCGGAGTTCACCAAGCCGCTCGCGATCACCAACTTCGGCGACGAGGAGGGCGCCCGCTTCGGCCTCGCCTGCGTCGGCTCCCGCCTCACCGGCGGCCACCTCAGCCGCGAGCAGGCCTTCGCGCTCGAGGACGGGGACGGCGTCAGCCTCCCGCAGGCCATGGAGCGCGCCGGGTACGACCCGGAGGCCATCGGCGCCGACCCCGAACGCCTCGGCCGCATCGGCGCGTTCGTCGAACTGCACGTCGAGCAGGGCCGCGCCCTGGACCTGTCCGGCGACGCGGTCGGCGTCGCCAGCTCCATCTGGCCGCACGGCCGCTGGCGCTTCGACTTCCGCGGCGAGGCCAACCACGCGGGCACCACCCGCCTGGCCGACCGCCGCGACCCCATGCTGCCGTACGCCGAGACCGTCCTCGCGGCCCGCCGCGAGGCCGCGCTCGCCGGCGCCGTCGCCACCTTCGGCAAGATCGCGGTCGAGCCGAACGGGGTCAACGCGATCCCCTCGCTCGTGCGCGGCTGGCTCGACTCCCGCGCCGCGGACCAGGACGCACTGGACACGACGGTCACCGCCATCGAGAAGGCGGCCCGCGAGTACGCCGAGCAGCACGGCATCGAGGTGTCGCTCACCCGGGAGTCGTTCACGCCGATCGTCGAGTTCGACCACGCGCTGCGTGACGAACTCACCCGGATCCTGGGCACCGACACCGACCTCACGGTGCCCGTGCTCGGCACCGGCGCGGGACACGACGCCGGAATCCTCGCGTCGTCCGTCCCCACCGCCATGCTGTTCGTACGCAACCCGACGGGCGTCTCGCACTCCCCGGCCGAGTTCGCGGCCGAGGACGACTGCCTCGCCGGGGTGCGCGCACTGGCCGACGTACTCGAAGGGCTGGCCTGCACGTGACCACGACGTACTGGCTCGAACACGCCTGGCTCGACCCCACGGTCGAGCCCGGCGTGACGGTGGAGGTCGCCGACGGGCGGATCACCGCGCTGCACAAGGGCGTCGAGACGCCGCCGCCCGGCGCGACCGTGCTGCGCGGCCTCACCCTGCCCGGCCTCGCCAACGCCCACAGCCACGCCTTCCACCGCGCCCTGCGCGCGACCGTGCAGGTCGGCTCGGGCACGTTCTGGACCTGGCGCGAGACCATGTACTCGGTCGCGGACCGGCTCACCCCTGACACGTACCACGCGCTCGCCCGGGCCGTGTACGCGGAGATGGCGCTGGCCGGCATCACCGCGGTCGGCGAGTTCCACTATCTGCACCACGCGCCCGGCGGCACCCCGTACGCCGACCCGAACGCGATGGGCGAGGCGCTGATCGCCGCGGCCGACGAGGCGGGCATCCGCATCACGCTGCTCGACACCGCGTACCTGTCCGCCGGGTTCGGCAAGGCGCCCGACCGCCACCAGCAGCGGTTCTCCGACGGCACGGCCGAGGCCTGGGCCGAGCGGGCCTCGCTCCTCAAGGACCGGCCGCACGCGAAGATCGGCGCGGCCGTGCACTCCGTCCGCGCCGTCCCGGCCGACCAGCTCTCCACGGTCGCCGAATGGGCCCGGGTGCGCGGCGTCCCGCTGCACGTCCACCTGTCCGAGCAGACCGCGGAGAACGAGGCCTGCCAGGCCGCGCACGGCTGCACGCCGACGCAGCTGCTCGCCGACCACGGAGTGCTCGGCGACCGCACCACCGGCGTCCACAACACGCACCTCACGCCGCACGACATCGGCCTCATCGGCGGCTCCGGCACGGGCACGTGCATGTGCCCGA
>NZ_WWIA01000653.1 GCF_009870065.1 Streptomyces sp. SID5785
GCCCGCCGGCTCGGCCCGGTGCGCGCCGGCTACCACCGCGTCGCCCGGCTCGCCTCCCTCACGGCGGGCACCTCCGCGGACAACGAGCGCAGGATGCGCCTGGAGTCGTACGTCCTGGCGGCGCGTCTGGAGCAGGTCGCGGCCGCCGCGACCGCGCGCCTGCGCCGCATGTCGTCCGGCCGGTACACGCTGGTGCACTCCGACTCGCTGTCCGGGCGCGGCCGTTCGGGCCTCGGTCTGCACGTGGTCGACGCGTGGACGGGACGCGAGCGGGACACGGCGACGCTGTCCGGCGGCGAGACGTTCTTCGCCTCCCTCGCCCTCGCCCTCGGCCTCGCGGACGTGGTCACGGACGAGGCGGGCGGGGTGCGGCTGGACACCCTCTTCATCGACGAGGGCTTCGGCAGCCTCGACGACCAGACGCTGGACGAGGTCCTCGACGTCCTCGACACCCTGCGTGAGCGGGACCGCAGTGTCGGCATCGTCAGCCATGTCGGCGATCTGCGGCGGCGCGTGCACGCCCAGCTGGAGGTCGTGAAGGGGCGGGAGGGTTCGCAGGTCCGCCAGCACGGCGGTCTCTGAGCCCGGCCCGGGACGATGACCGGGACCGGCCTCAGTGCCCGATCGGCCGCCGGGGCAGGGGCGACGAGTACACGACGCTCGTCGTCACCGAGCCGAGCGCACCGATCCGCCCGGAGACCTCCTCCAGGTGCGCCATCGAGCGCGCGGCGACCTTGATGACGAAGCAGTCGTCGCCGGTGACGTGGTGCGCCTCGAGGATCTCCGGGGTCGCCGCGACGAGGTCGTGGAAGGGCTTGTAGTTCCCGTTCGGGTACCGCAGCCGGACGAACGCGAGGATCGGCAGCCCCAGCCGCTCCGGTACCACGACCGCCGTGTACCCGGCGATGACCCCGGCCTCCTCCAGCCGCCGCACCCGCTCGGTCACCGCGCTCGCGGACATCGACACGGCGCGCGCCAACTCCGCGTAGCCGGCGCGGCCCTGCTCCTGGAGCACCTCGAGGATGCGCCAGTCGGTGGCGTCCGGCGTGTGCGCGGGTCCGGGCGTGGAATCAGCGGTCATGGACGAGAAATAGCAGGTGGATCCCCGGCGCATCAAGGGATGTGCCGGGGATCGGCCCTTCAGTGACCGTGATCACCGGCCGTAGGTTTGCGGTGTCGGGACCGGCCGCCACCAGAGACCACCGAACGCCATCTTCGTCACCCCCATGCCCCCCCGTCACCCCAGACCGACCCACGTGAACCTCCGAGGAGTGATCGCCATGACCGCCACGCCCCCTGAGACTGCCGGACCCGCCACGTTCCCCGCGGCCGCCGGGACCGGCGACCACCCCGTCCTGCGGGTCCCACCCGCCGCGCCGGCCGCCGCGGCCGCCTACTTCGCGGCGAGCCTCGCCTTCCACAGCGACGTGTCGGACGTCGCCGCCGCGCTCGCCCTGCCCGGCGGCCCCGGCTTCGTCCTGATCGACACCCGCTCCACCGCCTCCTGGGACCAGGGCCACGTGCCCGGCGCGCTGCATCTGCCCACCGCGCTCGTCCGGGAACAGGCCGGGCACCTCCTCGACCGGTCGGTGCCCGTCGTCACGTACTGCTGGGGTCCCGGCTGCAACGGCGCGGCCCGCGCCGCCCTCGCCCTCGCCGAACTCGGCTTCCAGGTCAAGGAGATGCTCGGCGGATTCGAGTACTGGGTCAGGGAGGGCTTCGCCTACGAGACCTGGGAGGGGCCGGCGCGCCAGGCCCCGGACCCGCGGACCGCGCCCGTCGACGGGGCGGACTGCGGCTGCTGAACCACCGGGCCCGCCCCGGGACGGACCCGCATGCTCACACCCGGTGCGGGGCGGCGCGCAGGAACGGGGCGTCGCGCGGGCCGACGTGGTCCACCGGCGCCGCCGCGCGCAGCACCACGTCGAGCACGCCGTCGGGATCGCACGCGTAATGACCGCTCGCCCAGGCCGCGTTGGCCTCCACCACGGCCCAGCCGCCGCCCCGCGCGAGGCGCCCCACGTCCACGACGATCGCGCTCGGCAGGCCCGTGGCGGGCAGCCGCGCGGCGAACCGCAGGACCTCGTCCCGCAGCGGGTCCGCGCCGTCCAGCGGAGCCACGTCCAGGTCGCCGTGGCGTGCGTAGCGGCTCGCGGTGCGCACGGTCGCGTCGAGCAGGAACAGCCGGTACTCGACGTCGAACGCCACGATGTCGCTGACCAGGACCGGAGTCTCGTCGTCGACGGCGTCCGGGCCGGGCAGACCGCTGCCGTCCGGGTAGACGCGGGCCGGGAAGCTCTTGTCGTTGGGCGGCTTCACGAACGCCGGGCGCCGCAGCCGGCGGGCCTCGGCGACGGTCGTCAACTCCACGTCCCGCCCCGTGAGTTCCACCGGGAGTCCCGCGAGCCAGCCCGGCGCCGCCTCCAGCAGCCCGAGCCCCAGCTCCCGGCCCACCGCGTCCGCGAACAGCGGACCCGCGTACAGCGACGCGCCCGGCCGCCCGCGCCACTCGTCGGGAGTGCGCCAGGTCCCGAAGGTCTCCACGCGCATCCCACGCCGGCGGGCCGCGCCGGCCAGGGCGTGGCCCGTCGCCGTGACGCGCGGGGAGAGGAAGAGGGTGCGAGGGGGCCGAGGCTGGATGGTCACGGTCCGAGAATGCGGCCCCGGGCCTCGCGTCCGCCACCCGATTACCGTTCGCGCGCCGCCCGTGCCCGGAGCACACCGCACATCACCCGTGCCCGGAGTACACCGCGCGCCGCCCGTGCCCGGAGCACACCGCGCCCCCGGCGCCGAAACCCACGTGCGCGCCCCGCGTGGCCTTGGCATGATCGTGCGCCATGCCGAGAATCCCCGCACCCGCCCCGGCCGAACTCCGCCGCGACCCGCTGCCGTTGTACGGCCGGACCGCCCTCGTGACCGGGGCCAGCCGGCGCGGTGGCATCGGGTGCGCCGTGGCCCGGCGGCTCGCCGCGTACGGCGCGAGCGTCTACCTCCACCATCACGTGCCGCACGACGCGGCGATGCCCTGGGGCGCCGACCGGCCGGAGGACGTGGCCGAGGCGGTCCGCGCCGCCCGGGGCGCGGACGACGCCGTGGTCGCGCACGGCCCCGCCGACCTGAGCGAACCCGACGCTCCCGCCCGGCTGATCGACACCGCCGCGCAGGCGCTCGGGGGTCGGCTCGACATCCTCGTCGCCAACCACGCCCTGAGCGGCAGCGACGGCACGCTCGACACGATCGACGCCGCGATGCTCGACGCGCACTGGGCCGTCGACGCCCGCTCGGTGCTCCTGCTCGTCCAGGCCTACGCCCGCCGCCGGGACGCCGCGGGGCTGCCGGCGAGCACCCCCGGCGGGCGGGTCGTGATGATGACGTCCGGTCAGGACATCGCCGACGGCATGCCCGGCGAGATCGCGTACGCCCTCCAGAAGGGCGCGCTCGCCTCGATCACCCGCTCGCTCGCCACGGCCCTCGCCGACCGGTCGGTCACCGTGAACACGGTCAACCCCGGACCGGTCGACACGGACTATCTCGACGGCGCGGCGTACGACGCCGTCGCCGGGCTCTTCCCGGCCGGGCGCTGGGGGATGCCCGACGATCCCGCCCGGCTCATCTCGTGGCTCGCCACCGACGAGGCCGCGTGGATCACCGGGCAGGTCATCGACTCCGAGGGCGGCTTCCGGCGGACCGGGGGCTGACGCCGCGCGCCCCGGTCCGCCCGCCGCGGGGACTACAAGGGGACTACAGCGCGGACAACTCGTCGACCAGGTCGTCCAGGCCGAGCGACCCCTGCGACAGGGCCGCCATGTGCCAGGCCTTCGCGTCGAACGCGTCGCCGTGCGCGGCCCGCGCGTTCTCCCGGCCGAGCAGCCACGCGCGCTCGCCCAGCTTGTAGCCGATCGCCTGGCCCGGGATCGACAGGTACCGGGTCAGCTCGCTCTCCACGAAGTCGGCGGGGCGGCTGCTGTGCGCGCCGAAGAACTCCTGCGCCAGGTCCGGCGTCCACCGCTCGCCCGGGTGGAACGGCGAGTCCGCCGGGATCTCCAGCTCCAGGTGCATGCCGATGTCGACGATGACGCGGGCCGCGCGCATCATCTGCGCGTCGAGGTAGCCGAGCCGCGTCTCGGCGTCCTTGAGGAAGCCCAGTTCGTCCATGAGCCGCTCCGCGTACAGGGCCCAGCCCTCCGCGTTGGCCGAGACGCCGCCCAGCGTCGCCTGGTAGCGCGACAGGTCACCGGCCACGTGCGCCCACTGCGCGAGCTGCAGATGGTGCCCGGGGACACCCTCGTGGTACCAGGTCGACACCAGGTCGTAGACGGGGAAGCGGGTCTGCCCCATGGTCGGCAGCCACGTGCGCCCGGGACGCGAGAAGTCCTCGGAGGGCGCCGTGTAGTACGGGGCGGCGGCGCTGCCGGGCGGAGCGATGCAGGACTCCACCTTCCGTACCCGCTCGGCCAGTTCGAAGTGGGTGCCGTCGAGAGCGGCGATGGCCTCGTCCATCAGGTTCTGCAGCCAGGCGCGGACCTCGTCGACGCCCTCGATGTGCCGGCCGTGCTCGTCCAGGTGCGCGAGCGCCACCCACGGGGTCGCGGCGCCCGGCAGGATCTTCTCGGCCTCGGCCCGCATCTCGCCGAGCAGCCGATGGAACTCGCTCCAGCCGTACGCGTACGCCTCGTCCAGGTCGAGGTCCGTGCCGTTGTAGTACCGCGACCAGCGCGCGTACCGCTCGCGGCCCACCACCTCGGGGGCGCCCTCGATCGCGGGCGCGTACACGTCCCGCATCCAGTCGCGCAGGACGACCGTCGCGGCGTCGGCGGCGCGGGCCGCCTCCGTGAGCTGGGCGCGCAGCGCCTCGGGTCCGTCGGCGGCGAACTCCTCGAACCAGCCGCGGCCCTGCTTCTCGCCCGCCCACTCGGTGAGCTGCTCGACGAAGGTCGCGGTGGGGCGCGGCGCACCGTACAGCTTGCGCTCCAGCCCGCGTTCCAGCGTCGCCCGGTATCCGGCGAGCGCCGCCGGCACCGCCCGCAGCCGGGACGCGATCGCCGCCCAGTCCTCGTCGGTCTCGGTGGGGGTGACGGTGAACGCCTCGCGCACGTTGTGCACCGGGCCGCCCAGGTTCGTGACGGCGCGCAGGTGCTCCTCCGCGTCGTGCACGGCGAGCTCCGCGGTCAGGCGCTCGCGCAGCAGACGCGCGCACCGCCGCTCGACGTCGCTGTCGGCGCCGGGACGGCGCTCCGCCGCGTCGAGCCGGGCGAGTGTCTCGCGCGCGAGCGCGGCGGCCGCGTCGAGCCCCGCGGGTGACAGATCGGGCAACTTGCCGTGCGAGGCACGGTCTCCGAGATACGTGCCGGTGACCGGGTCGAGGGCCACCACGGCGTCGACGTGCGCGTCGGCGACCTGGCGGGGCAGCGGGCCGGGGGACTGCTGGGTGCTCGAGGTGTCTGACATGCGGACATCCTCGTACGGGTCAGGGGGCCGCGTCACCATGATTCGCTGTGGGCGTGCCCGGTGCGCCCGGGGGACCGGCCGGAAGGAGCGGCCCGCACTCCCACTGCTGGAAGATCAGCCGGGTCTCGACCCGGGCCACCTCGCGCCGCGAGGTGAACTCGTCGAGCACGAGCCGCTGCAGATCGGCCATGTCCCGCACCGCGACCTGCACCAGGTAGTCGTCCGGGCCGGTCAGATGGAACACCGTGCGGGCCTCCGGCAGCGCCCGGATCCGCTCGACGAACGGGCCGACCAGCTCCCGTCGGTGCGGGCGGACCTGCACCGACAGGAGCGCCTGGAGCCCGCGGCCGAGCCGGGCGGGATCGAGGCGCAGCACATGGCCCAGGATCACGCCCGAGCGCCGCAGCCGTGCCACCCGGTCCAGACACGTGGAGGGTGCGACGCCGACGTGCGCGGCGAGGTCGCGGTAGGTCGTACGGGCGTCGTTCTGCAGCAGCCGCAGAATCTCCAGATCCACCGGATCCAGTATGACGGAGTCGGTCATCAGCCGAACGTAGCACGGGAATTGGCCGACCGATCTCGGTCCGTGTTCAGTCTGGGCCCATGGATACCGACGAGGACGTGACGTACCCGCGACCCGTGACCCGGGCCCTCGCCACCGAAGCCGTGCACGCAGGACGCGACGATCTCGCGGGCCTGGGTCTGCACGCCCCGCCCATCGACCTGTCCACCACCTACCCGGCGGCCGACAGCCGCGGTGAGGCCGCCCGCATCGACGCGTTCGCCGCCGACGGCGTCCTCGACGACGGGCCGCCCGTCTACGGCCGCCTCGGCAACCCGACGGTCGCCCGGTTCGAGACCGCCCTGGCCCGGCTCGAGGGCGCCGAGAGCGCGGTCGCGTTCGCCAGCGGCATGGCCGCCCTCACCGCCGTGCTCCTCGTCCGGCTCGGCGCGGGCCTGCGCCACGTGGTCGCCGTGCGGCCGCTGTACGGGTGCAGCGACCATCTGCTCACGGCGGGGGCTCTCGGCTCCGAGGTCACCTGGGTTGACCCGGCCGGGATCGCGGACGCGATCCGGCCCGACACCGGCCTGGTCATGGTCGAGTCGCCCGCCAACCCGACGCTCGCCGAGGTCGACCTGCGGGCCGTCGCCCACGCCTGCGGCTCGGTGCCGCTGCTCGTCGACAACACCTTCGCGACCCCCGTCCTGCAACGGCCCGTCGCCGACGGCGCCCGGCTCGTGCTGCACAGCGCCACCAAGTACCTGGGCGGCCACGGCGACGTGCTCGGCGGCGTCGTCGCCTGCGACGAGGGCTTCGCCCGCGAGCTGCGCAAGGTCCGCTTCGCGACCGGCGGCGTCCTCCACCCGCTCGCCGGGTACCTGCTGCTGCGCGGTCTGGCCACGCTGCCGGTCCGGGTCACCGCGGCGTCCGCCACCGCGGCCGACCTTGCGGGCCGGCTCGCCTCCGATCCGCGCGTGAGCCGGGTGCACTACCCGCGCATCGGGGGCGCCATGGTGTCGTTCGAGGTCGCCGGCGACCCGCACGCCGTGACCGCCGGGGTGCGGCTGATCACCCCGGCGGTGAGCCTCGGCAGCGTCGACTCGCTCATCCAGCATCCGGCCTCGATCAGTCACCGCATCGTGGACGCCGACGACCGCCGGGCCGCGGGCGTCAGCGACCGGCTGCTGCGGCTGTCCGTCGGCCTGGAGGACGTCGAGGACCTGTGGGCCGACCTGGACCGGGCCCTCGACGCCGCCGCGCCCCCGACGGCGACCGCCGGCGCAGGTGCCGGGTCGGCCGGTGCCGTCAGTGGTGCTCGGCCTGCTCGTACGGCAGCCGTGACACCACTGGCGTCGCGGCCAGACGCGCGGTGACGACCAGCGTGCCCTCCTCGATCTGGTAGTCGAGAGGCAGCCCGAGGCCGCGCATCGCGGCGACCATCCCCGTGTTGGACGCCTGCGTCACCGCGTAGACGCTCTCGCAGCCGGCCTCGACCGCCATCGCGACCAGCCGGCCGAGGAGTTCGGCGCCGATGCCGCGACGCTGCCAGTCGTCCTCGACGAGCAGCGCCACCTCGGTCTCGTCGCCGTCCCACAGCAGATGGCCGAGGGCCACGATCCGGCCCGAGGCCGTCTGCGCGGCCAGCGTCCGCCCGAAACGCGGGCCGAGCAGATGCCGCAGGTAGCGGTCCGCGTCCGCGACCGGCCCGTGGTACCGCATGCTCAGGGTCTGCCGCGAGCACCGGTCGTGCATCGCCTTGGCGGCGTCCAGGTCCCCGGGGTCGGCGCGCCGCACCTTCACCTCGTTGCCCTGGGGCAGCGTCAGTACGTCGTGACTGCGCGGCACGCGCGGGCCCAGCCGCGTGTCCAGCTCCACGAGGGCGCGGGCCCGTGCGAACTCGGTCGGGGTGAACGGCAGATACGGCCGCTCCACCGTGATCAGTCCGCCCTCCGGCGTACGCAGCCGCATCGTCGCCCCCTCGTAGCCGCCCTCGACCGGCGTGCCGTCCTCCGCCCGCGCCTGCGCGGACGTGGCAGGCAGCGACCTGATCGTGCACCGGCCGAGCAACTGCCGCAGCGACAGCGGGAGTTCCGCCGCGTCCAGCGCCGTGCGGGTGGCGAGGCCCAGGATCCGCGTCGGCGCGTCCACCAGGTCGTGGGCGTCGGCCCGCTCGATCCAGGTCCCGGAGCCGCCGCCCGCGGCGACGGCGCGCGACAGCTCCGCGGCGGGCAGCTCGTGCGGCCCGCGCAGCAGGAACTCGTCCACGGTGCCGTCCGCCAGCGGGTGCGTCTGCAGGCTCAGGATGTCGACCCGCAGCCGCGCCAGCGCCGTGCACAGCGACGCGAGCGAACCCGGCTCGTCGCGCACCGTCGTCCGCATCCGCCACAGCGTGCTCTGCGCCGGATCGGGCGCCGTCCCCGCGGCCCCCGCCGCTTCCTGCCGCCCGGGGGACACCGCGCCGGTGTGCGCGGCGTCCTCCCGGGCGCCGGTATCGGGGCCGGGCGGCGGCGGTGCGTGATCGTGCCGCCGCGCCCACCACACGTGGAAGCCGGCGGTGGCCGCCAGCACCCCGGCCGAGATCACGAGCAGCGCAGGACCGTCGGGGCCGTGCCCGATCAGGTTCGCCACGGCGTCGGCGACCGCGACCGCCGTGAACAGGGCGGCGAGTTCGACCAGATCCCGGCGCCAGTGGTGGACCGGACGACCGTGCTTCACTCGCGTCACATCAGACATGTCTGGACTCATGCATCCACTGTGAAGGAACGGTGTTGCGTGATCACGAACGGTTTGTGACCGATGGGTAAAGAGGTCTTATGGTTGGTTTGTCCCTTCGTCGAGTGCCGTCCGCAGCCGCCGAGCCTGGGACACCAGCCGGGACGATCCCGAGCGGGCCGCCACCTCGGCCAGGCCGGGTATCGACTCGTGCGCCCCGGTCCGCTCCGCGCAGTCCGCGGCGAGCGCCAGCAGGTCACCGAGCCCGCGCAGCGCGGTCCCCGGGCGGCCGTCGGCGAGCAGGGCCGGCAGCAGTGCCCGCAGCACCCCGAACACCGTCGCGTACGCCCCGGTCGACGCCGCGGTGCCCAGGGACTCCGCCAGCCGCGTCAGCGTCAGCCCGCCCGCCGCTCCCACCTGGAGGGTCACCGAGCCGAGCAACTCCCCGTCGAGCTCCCCGCGCGACGCAAGGATCAGCAGGGCGTCGACCCCGGCGAGCCGGTCCTCCGGATGCCGCGCCGCCAGCCCGTACGCCACGGACAGATGGACCGCGGGGCCCGCGTCCCCCGAGGCCTCGGCCAGCAGCGGCAGATACGCGGACGTGCCGCGCGCGTCGTCGACCGCGCAGCTCGACAGCTCACCGAGCAGCCGCGCCGCGACCGTCTCCCGCCGGCCCGGCAGCGTGCCCAGAAAGTGCCCGCCCATGGACCCCGCACCGGACTCGCCCCACCAGTACGCCCGTCGACCGTCCTGGGCGGCGACGGCCCCGCCGAGGGCGCTGAACGCCTTCGGGCCGTCCGCCTGCCATGCGGGGACCGCCGGCAGGTCGGCCAGGACCCGGTCGCCCACGCTCCGCAGCACCGTGCGCGGAAGCGGCGGCGGGGGAGCGGC
>NZ_WWIA01000654.1 GCF_009870065.1 Streptomyces sp. SID5785
GCGCGGCGGCCAGCCCGTGCCGGGTCGCCGCGACGTGGTCGGCCGCGGACCACAGCCGGCGCCGGGCCGCCGCCTCCGCCTCCGCATCGGCGCCGGAGGCCGTCTCCAGGCGGGCCACCAGGACGACGTGCGTGGTGTCCAGATCGGCGTGCAGCCGCGCCGCGCGCTCCCGCAGCAGGCGCGGGTCGCGGTCGCGGGCGTCGAGGAGGTCGTCCAGGAGCTCCCCGCGGACCCGCTGCTCGGCCTCCGACGCGGAGCGCCGGGCGAGCAGCAGCAGCGAGGTGACCAGGGCGGCGCGCTCCAGGGTGCGCTGGTCGACCGGGTCGAGCTCGGGGTGGCCGCGCAGCACGAGCGCGCCGAGCAGCTCCCCGCCCGCGGCGACGGCGGCGACCCAGTCGGTGTCGCGGCGCACGGCGTGGCCCTCCGCGCGGGACGCCTCCAGGGCCTCGTCCGGCGCCTCGGCCACGTCGGCGAACTCCACGGTCCCGTCGAGGACCTGGGACACGGCCGCGGCCACGTCGTGCACCCCTCCCCCGCGCAGCACCAGCTCGCCGAGCCGGTCGTGCACGTCGGAGGCGCGCTCGATCACGGCGCTGCCCGCCCGGATGATCTCGTTGGCCCGCTCCAGTCCGGCGAGCGCCTGGCGGGTCTCCGTGAGCAGGTTCGCCGTGTCGATGGCCGCGGCGGCGAGCGCCGCGAAGGAGCCGAGGAGCGCGATCTGCTCGCGCTCGAAGACACGGGCGCGCCGGTCCGCCGCGAACAGCACGCCGATCACCTGCGGGCCGAGCATGAGCGGCACGCCGAGGATCGCCATGAGCCCCTCGTCGCCCACGCCCGCGTCGATGGTCCGCGTGTGCTGGAAGCGGATGTCCTGGGAGTAGTCGTCGGTGACGTAGGGGCGGGCGGTCTGGGCGACGAGTCCGCCGAGCCCCTCGCCCATGCCGAGTCGCAGCTGCTGGAAGCGGGCCGCCACCGAGCCCTCGGTGACCCGCATGTACGTGTCGCCGCGCTCCGGGTCGTGCAGCGTCAGGTACGCCACGTCCGTGCCGAGCAGCGAGCGGGCGCGCTGCACGATGGCCTGCAGCACCGAGTCCAGGTCGCGCAGTCCTGCCAGGTCGTGCGCCGTCTCGAACAGGGCGGACAGCTCGGCCTCGCGGCGCCGTCTGCCCTCCATCTCCTCGCGCACGGTCAGCGCGAGGCGCTTGGCCCGCTCCAGCGCGGCGGTCCGCGCCGGGTCCGCGCCCTCGGCGCGGGCGAGCAGCACGGGCTGCTCGTAGGCATCGGCGGAGGCGCCCCTGGCGAGCAGCTCCAGGAACGGGGCCTCCGCGTCCGCCGGGGTCACCGGGGTGGAAGCCGTGGCTGAGTGCGGTCGGTGGTGCGACATGCTCAACAGGATTACCCGCCGTACGGCCGGCGCCGCCAGCCCTGTGGACAACTCGGGATCGCGCGAGATCCCGCTCACTCGTGGGAGTGAGCGGGCCTGTGGACAGAGCGGGACGGCGCAGGACGGTGCGGCGTCGCGCGGATCGTCAGTGGACGGATCGTCAGTGGGCGGTCCAGCCGCCGTCGAGGACCAGCGAGGAGCCGGTCATGAACGAGGCGGCGGGGCTGCACAGGTAGGCCACCGCCTCCGCGACCTCCGCGGGCTCGACCAGCCGCTTGAGGGCGCTGTCCTGGAGCAGGATCTCGCCCAGCACGCGCTCCTCGGGGATGCCATGGGCGGCGGCCTGGTCGGCGATCTGCCGCTCGACGAGCGGCGTGCGCACGTATCCCGGGTTCACACAGTTCGACGTGACGCCGTGCGGGGCGCCTTCGAGCGCGGCCGTCTTGGACAGCCCCTCGAGGCCGTGCTTGGCGGCGACGTACGCGGACTTGAAGGCGGAGGCCCGCAGCCCGTGCACCGACGAGACGTTCACGATGCGGCCCCAGCCCTGCTCGTACATGTGCGGGAGTGCCCCGCGCACGAGCCGGAAAGGGGCTTCGAGCATGACCGTGAGGACGGTGTGGAAGACGTCGGGCGGGAACTGCTCGATGGGGCGGACCAGCTGGATCCCCGCGTTGTTGACGAGGATGTCGCTGCCGGCGGCGGCGCTCTCGGCGGCGTCCAGGTCCGTCAGGTCGAGAACCAGCGGCTCGACGCCCTCCGCCGCCTCGGCCAGCGTCTCCAGGCCTGCGGCGTCCCGGTCCACCGCTCTGACCTTGGCGCCCGCCGCGGCGAGCCGCAGCGCGCAGGCGCGGCCGATGCCGCCGGCTGCGCCGGTCACGAGTGCGGTGCGGCCGCCGAGGTCGAGCGGCTGGGCGGAGGGTGCGGCGATGGGGGTGCGCGGGGTCATGCTCCGCACACTAGGCAGCCGCTCCCCCGCGCCCGATGTGGTGAGCACCCATACTTCAGTGCTCGGACGTGGTTTCGAACCATGTCGGCTCGTCGGACTGAGCCTGCTTGATGCGGAAGAGGGCGAACTCCATCAGCGGGGGCAGCGCGTCCAGCGCGAACCAGCCCACCTCGAGCGACTCGTCGTCGTTGACCCGGGCCTCGCCGCCCGTCGCGCGGCAGCGGATGGTGGTGTCCATGAACTGGCAGGTGTCGCCGTTGGGGTACGTGATCCGGGGCAGCGTCTGGACGAGTACGACGCGCTCGGCCACGCACTCGACACCGGTCTCCTCGTGCACCTCGCGCACGGCGGTGACGGCGGGCTGCTCGCCCGGCTCCACGATGCCGCCGATGATCGACCACTTGCCCGTGTCCGCCCGCCGCCCGAGCAGCACACGGCCCTCGTCGTCGAAGACGATCGCACTGACCCCCGGGAGGAAGAGGAGCTGCTGGCCCGCGGAGGCCCGGATGGTGCGGATGAAGTCAGGAGTCGTCATGTCCGCGAGCCTATCCGGACGGGTGACGTGCACCGGTGCCGCCGCCGGTCAGCCGGCCGACCGGCGCGAGCGCCGGGAGCGCGTGAGGGCCCAGACGAGCCCGCCCGCGCCGAGGGCGGCCAGGAGCGCCTCGGGCCAGACACCCGCGCGCGTGGCGAGCGTCTTGCCGGTGCGCTTGGGCACGTCGGCGATCAGGGTGTCGGGTTCGAACATGCCGGTGTGCTGCGCGACGGACCCGTCGGGCCGGATGACGGCGCTGACCCCGCTGGTGACCGGCACCATCACGGCCCGGCCGTGCTCGACGGCGCGCACCCGGTCCATGGCGAGCTGCTGGTAGGTCATCTGGCTGCGCTCGAACGTGGCGTTGTTGCTCGGGACGGAGAGGATCTCGGCGCCGGCCTCGACCTGGTCGCGCACGACGTCGTCGAACGCGGCCTCGTAGCAGGTGATGTTGCCGATCTCGGTGCCGTTCATGTCGAAGGCGACGGCCTTCGTGCCGGGCACGAAGTTCCCGGCCCGGTCCACGTCCTTGCTGAAGATCCGGAAGAAGCTGCGGTACGGCATGTACTCGCCGAAGGGCTGCAGGTGCCGCTTGTCGTAGGTGGCGCCGGGGCCCTTGTCGGGGTCCCACAGGATGAGCCGGTTGCGCGGCTTGCCGTCCTTCGGCGTGACGACGGCGCCGACGGAGATGGGCGCGCCGACCGCGCGGGCGGCCTTGGTGATCTCGTCGTAGGCGTCGATGTTCGCGTACGGGTCGATGTCGGAGGAGTTCTCCGGCCACAGCACGAGGTCGGGGCGCTTCGTCTCACCGGACTTGATGCGGGCGGCGAGCTTCATGGTCTCGCGCACGTGGTAGTCGAGCACGGCGCGGCGCTGGGCGTTGAAGTCGAGGCCCATCCGCGGGACGTTGCCCTGGATGAGGGCCACGCGCGCGGTGCCGTCCTGGGCGCCGGTCTGCACGAGGGGCATCGCCGCCGCCCCGGCGAGCACGGGCGCGACGGTGACGACGGCGGCCGCGGCGACGGCGCGGTCCCGCAGGACCGAGCCGTCGGCGGTGCCCCGCACGGCGCGCACGCGCAGCGCGAGGGCGGCGAGTCCGAAGCCGCTCAGGACGACCGCGAAGCCGAGCAGCGGGGTGCCGCCCAGGGAGGCGAGCGGCAGGAACACCCCGCTGGGCTGGCCGAAGGCGACCTTGCCCCAGGGGAAGCCGCCGAAGGGGAAGCGGGCGCGCAGCGCCTCGTCGGCGATCCAGACGCCGGCCGCCCACAGGGGCCACAGCGGCAGCCTGGACACGTAGGCGATGCCGAGTCCCGCCAGGGAGACGACCAGGGCCTCCGCGACCGCCAGGGCGAGCCACGGCAGCGGCCCGACGTCCACACCGGTCCAGGACAGCAGCGGCACCAGATACGCGAGACCGAACACGAGACCGAGGCCGAAACCCGCCCGCATCCGGCGCCCGTGCACGGCCACGCCCAGGAGCGCGAACGCGACCGGCGCGAGCCACGGCAGCTCGCGCGGCGGGAAGGTCGCGTACAGGAGGAGTCCGGCGGCGGCCGCGAGCAGGAGGGGCGCGAAGCGTCGCAGGTGGAAGCGGCGGGCGGGCTTCTCGGCGGGCTCGTCCGCGGGGGCGACGGAAGGGGCGGTGGCGGTCACCCGGGGAGTGTACGGCGCGGTCCTGTCCGCGGGACATGCCGGGCGAACCCGGGTCCGGTGCGCCCGCCGGGGGCCACACTCCGCCACGCTCCGCCGTCGCGGTGTACAGGCCGCTGCGGCGCCCGTGCCGCCCAGCTGCCGCAACGTTCCTGCGCAAGACCCGCCCAATCCGCGGCACCAGCCGTTACCGTGTGCCCGGGTTCCTCCGTGACCGACCGGATCCGGCCATCGCGCGAGGCGCCACCACAGTCGGGGGGCTAGGGGTGGGAACGACGGAGTGGTCCGGGCGGACGGGTCCGGAACCGGCCCGGCGGCGGGGGCTGCCGGACGCCGTGGGCATCGCGGTGCTGGGCGCGTGCGCCGTCTGGGCCCTGATCAGCGCCACCGCGCGCGCGGGGCGCCCCGAAGGCGTGCTCCTCGCCGTGCTCGCGCTCGCCGCGGGGTACGCCTGCGGGCGGATCGGCGGTGCGCTCGTGCCCGCCCTCGCCGCCGTCCTGGCCGGCGCGGGCGGCCTGTGCCTCGCCCTGATCGGCCCGGGCACGGTCCCGGCGCCGTACAGCCTGGCCCCGCTCGGCCGCACCGGCGCGGGCGCCGCCGTCCTCGCCCTGACGGCGGGCGCGCTGTGCTGCGCGGCGTGGTCGGCCCGGCGCAGGGATCTGCGGCTCGTCCTGCACGCC
>NZ_WWIA01000655.1 GCF_009870065.1 Streptomyces sp. SID5785
CGCCCGCCCGCGCCGCCGGAGCCGGGCCGCAGACCGTCGAGGAACCGGCTGGCCCTGCGGCTCGGCCGTCCCCCGGGCGAGCGCGACAGGGCCCACGAGACGCTGAGGTGGTGGCGGGCCCGGGTGACCCCGACGTAGAGCAGCCGCCGCTCCTCCTCGACCTGCTCGTCGGTCTTGGCGTACGTGATCGGCATCATGCCCTCGGCGACCCCGACCAGGAAGACGGCGTCCCACTCCAGGCCCTTGGCCGCGTGCAGCGAGGCGAGGGTGACGCCCTCGACGGTGGGGGCGTGCTGCGCGGCGGCCCGCTCGTCGAGCTCGGCGACGAAGTCCTGCAGCCCGGCTCCCTCGTGTGCCTGCGCAAAGTCCTCGGCGAGCCGGGCCAGGGCGGCGAGGGACTCCCAGCGCTCACGGACGGCTCCGGACCCGGCCGGCGGCTCGTCGGTCCAGCCCTCGCCGGACAGCACGGCTCTCACCTGGGACGAAAGGCCGACGGCGGTGTCGAGTCCCGCGTCGTTCCCCCCGAAGCGGGCCGCCGCACGCAGGGCGTGTCCGGCCTTGCGCACCTCGGCCCGCTCGAAGAACCGCTCGGCGCCCCGCAGCTGGTAGGGCACCCCGGCGTCGGCGAGTGCCTGTTCGTAGATCTCGGACTGCCCGTTCGTCCGGAACAGGATCGCGATCTCTCCGGCGGAGACCCCGGAGGCAATCAGGTCGCGAATGCGATGGGCCGCACCCTCGGCCTCGGCCGGCTCGTCCACGTACTCGGTGTAGACCGGCTCGGGTCCCGCCTCGCGCTGGGAGACGAGCTGGAGGCGGTGCTCGGCGGCTCGGCCCGAGGCGCGGGCCAGGACACCGTTGGCCAGGTGCACGACCTGGGGAGAGGAGCGGTAGTCACGGACCAGCTTGACGACCGTGGCGCCGGGGTGGCGGGTGCGGAAGTTGAGCAGGTGGTCGGGGGTGGCGCCGGTGAAGGAGTAGATGGTCTGGCTGGCGTCGCCGACCACGCACACGTTGTCCCGGTCGCCGAGCCACAGGTCGAGCAGGCGCTGCTGGAGGGGGCTGACGTCCTGGTACTCGTCGACGACGAAGTGCTGGTACTGGGAGCGGACCTGGTCGGCGATGTCGTGCCGGTCCTGGAGGATGCCCACCGTGAGCAGCAGGACATCCTCGAAGTCGATGACGGAGCGGTCCCGCTTCAGGGTCTCGTAGTCCCCGTAGATCTGGGCGATCTCGGCGGGGTGCCGGGGGCTCTCGCGGCCCGCCTTGTGAGCGGCCGCCGCGTAGTCCCCGGGGACGGTCTGGGTGACCTTGGCCCACTCGATCTCCGCGGCGACGTCGCGCAGCTCGCCGCGGTCCAGCCGGATCCGGCCCGCCGCTGCCGCGTCGGCAACGAGCTGGATCTTGCGGTCGACGAGCCGGGGCAGGTCCCCGCCGACGGCCTTCGGCCAGAAGAACTGGAGCTGGCGCAGCGCGGCGGAGTGGAAGGTGCGGGCCTGCACTCCCCCGGCGCCGAGCTGGCGCAGCCTGCCCCGCATCTCGCCTGCGGCGCGGTTGGTGAACGTGACGGCGAGCACCGTGTTCGGCTGGAGGATGCCGGCGCGGACGCCGTACGCGATGCGATGGGTGATCGCGCGCGTCTTGCCCGTCCCGGCGCCCGCGAGCACACACACCGGACCGTGCAGGGCGGTCGCGACGGCGCGCTGCTCGGGGTCGAGGCCCTCGAGCACCGCGTCGGCCGAGTCCGGGACCTGTGGGAACAGGGTGGAGTGCGTTGCTGCTGTCACCCCGCCATGCTGCCAGGTCGGCGGGGCCGGGTGCGTCGCGTTGTCCACAGGCGGCCGGTGCTTGTCGTACTAACGCGGCCGACGTGCGGGAATGGTGGCCGCGTCGCGTACGTTCGACCGAGTGCGAACACGCACCCCACGCCATGAAGGAGCGCGAGAGACATGCCGGGCACTGTGACGATGTACAGCACCACCTGGTGCGGCTACTGCCAGCGGCTGAAGAAGCAGCTGGACCGCGAGGGCATCGGGTACACCGAGATCAACATCGAGCACGACCCGGACTCCGCCGCGTTCGTCGAGAAGGCGAACGGTGGGAACCAGACGGTCCCCACCGTTCTGTTCGAGGACGGCTCGACGCTCACCAACCCGTCCCTGGCGCAGGTCAAGCAGAAGATCGGCGCCTGAGCCACGGGGCACGGCAGCCGCTGACCGCCGAGGGGCGCCGCTCGGGGCCTCGGGCTCAGAGCGCGTCGCTGGGCTTCGGCAGCGGCTTGCCGTACCAGAGTTCGATCAGCCGGGCCGCGATCGAGATTCCGTAGGGAGGCACGACCTCCCCGGACTCGAACGCGGCCCGCAGGTCGTCCCGGGAGAACCAGCGGGCTTCGTGGATCTCGTCGCCGTCCACGTTGATCTCCGTGGACGTGGCGTGCGCCATGAAGCCGAGCATCAGGCTCGAGGGGAACGGCCAGGGCTGGCTGGCGACGTACTCCACCTCGCCGACGTGGACACCGGCCTCCTCGAAGACCTCGCGGCGCACCGACTGCTCGATGGACTCACCGGGCTCGACGAAGCCCGCGAGCGTCGAGAAGCGGCCCTCGGGCCAGTGCACCTGGCGCCCCAGCAGGATGCGGTCCTGCTCGTCCGAGACCGCCATGATCACGGCCGGGTCGGTGCGCGGGTAGTGCTCGGCCCCGCAGGCCGGGCAGCGGCGGATGTGGCCCGCGGCGGCGATGACGGTGCGTTCGCCGCAGCGGGAGCAGAAGCGGTGCAGTCGCTGCCAGTTCTCCAGGGCGACGGCGTGCACCATGAGGCCGGCGTCCCGGGGCGAGAGGAGCATGCCCGCCTCGCGCAGTCCGGCCGGGCGCGCCGACTGGTCCATGCGCCCGGGCAGGGCGTCCTTCTGGAGCGCGAAGTAGCTCACGCCGTCCTCGTCGGTGCCCAGGAAGTAGCGGTGCGCCTCGGTGAGAGGTGCTTCGAACGACGGCGTCATGACCAGCTCGGTCGAGCCGTCCGTCGTCTCGTCGATGAGCGCCTGGCCGCCGGAGACCACGAAGACACGGGTGGTGGGGTGGCTCCACGCGGCGGCGAGCCATGCCTCGTCGAGGCGGTGGTGCGCCGCTCGGTCGATCCCGCTCGGCGTGGCGAGCGAGAGCGGCCGGCCTGCGGCGAGATCGGCGGTGCGGTCGGTCCAGGTGGTCACGGGTGCTTCCAACTCCCCCGGTGGAATGGGTGGTTCGCGGGCGGTTCAGCAGAAGGTTCGGCGGGGCGGGCGCGGGGTGCCTCGTTCAGGTTGCATCTGCCCAGTTCTCCGCCAGATCGCCCCACAGGTAGGCGGTTGTTTCGACGCCCTTCATCAGGAGGTCCAGTTCGACCTTCTCGTTGGGGGCGTGCCAGCCGTCGGAGGGGACGGAGATGCCCAGGAACAGCACGGGTGCGTCGAGGACGTCCTGGAGGTCGGCGGCCGGGCCGGAGCCGCCTTCGCGCGTGAAGCGGATCTTCTGCTCGAAGGCCTGGCCCATGGCCCGCACGACGGACCGCAGGGCCGGGTGGTCGAGCGGGGTGAGGCACGGCCGGGTGGCCGCGCCGAAGGTGATCTCGTGGCGGATCCCCGCAGGGAGCTGCTCGGCGACCCAGGTGGTGACGGCCTTCTCGATGTGGTCCGGGTCCTGTCCGGCGACCAGCCTGAAGGAGAGCTTCAGCTGGGCCGAGGACGGCACGATCGTCTTGCCGCCGGGGCCCTGGTAGCCCCCGCCGATGCCGTTCACCTCCGCGGTGGGGCGGGCCCAGATGCGCTCCAGCGTGGTGTGCCCCGCCTCCCCGTGCGCGGCGTGGGACTTCGCGGTGCGCAGCCACTGCTCCTCGTCGAAGGGCAGCTCGGCGAAGAGCTCGCGCTCCCGGTCGGTGAGCTCGACGATGCCGTCGTAGAAGCCGGGCACCGCCACGCGCGCGTGCTCGTCGTGCAGGGCGGCGACCAGACGGGCGGCCGCGGCCGCCGGGTTCGGCACGGCTCCGCCGAAGGAGCCGGAGTGGATGTCCTGGTCGGGTCCGTGGAGCTCGATCTCGCAGTCGGCGAGGCCGCGCATGCCGGTGCAGACGGTCGGGGTGTCCTCGGACCACATGCCGGTGTCGGAGACGATCACGGCGTCGGCGGCGAGGCGCTCCCGGTGCGTCTCGACCAGGGCGCGGAAGTGCGGGGAGCCCGACTCCTCCTCGCCCTCGACGAGCAGCTTGAGGTGGACCGCGGGGGCGGTGCGGCCGGTCGCGTGCAGATGCGCGCGCAGCCCCAGTGTGTGGAAGAACACCTGCCCCTTGTCGTCCA
>NZ_WWIA01000656.1 GCF_009870065.1 Streptomyces sp. SID5785
GCCGCTGTGGTTGACGAACTGCTGAGTTCCGCAGGTGATCTCGCCGGGCTTGACGAGGTCCCGGCGTGGCCCAAGTTCCTGTAGAAGATCCCCAAGGTGCCCCAGGGGGCGAAGTGCGCCAGATCGCTGGTCTTGCCGGCGGTGGAGGAGGGGATCCTGCGGTTCGGCGTCTCCCGGGCTCAGACGTTGACCGTGCGGTACTCGACGCCGAGTCCGTCGACGGGAAGGTGAGGGCTTCTTCTTGGAGCATCTCGGTGTCGAACAGCAGCGTCAGTCCGAGATCATCAAGACGAGCGAACGTGGTCAGGGCAGGGCGGGCGAAGGGAGCGTCAGGCACGTCTGTCACACGTCGAGGTCTTCGAGATGGACGGCATGTCACCTCCATCCTCGGGAGACTTCCACCCCTGCCCGGCCACCGATGCGCCGACCGGACCACACCCTCGACTGCGACTGCGAAGAGCCCGAAATGGCCCCGGTGCGAGGGTCGGCCCGCGTGCTACGTTCCGGCCATGACTGGACCCGGTGAGATCCTCGGCAGCGTGGTCGCCGCCAGCGAGCGCGAGCAGCTCGAGACGTACCTGGATTACCTGCGTGACGCCGTCGTGCGCAAGGCCCGCGGGGTGTCGGAGGAGGACGCCCGGCGCAGCCCGGTGCCGACCGGCACCAACCTCGGCGGCCTGATCAAACACCTGCGGTGGGTGGAACTGGGCGGGTTCGCCCAGCAGATCGGGCAGATCCCCGACGCGGAGCTGCCCACGCCGCCGTGGACCGACGCAGACCCGGAGGCCGACCTGCGGCTGGAGCCGAACGAGAGCCTCGACGACGTCATCGGCGCCTACCAGGCGGCGTGCGACCGCTCCCGCGAGATCGCCGCCCAGCACAGCCTCGACCACGCCGTCACCACACCGCGGGGCAGGGAGCTGACGTGGATGTACCTGCACGTGATCCTGGAGACCGCCCGGCACGCGGGCCACGCGGACATCCTGCGCGAGATGATCGACGGCAGCGTCGGCGACTGACGGCTCAGCGGAGGCCGACCTCCACCACCGTGGGCCGCCACCCGAACGGCTCGTCCGCAGCGTCGCGGACGCGCGTGAAGGGCCGACCGCAGACCGCCGGCCCTTCACCCGCAGCGCTCAGAACCGCGCGTTCGCCGGGCGGGGAGCGCGACGCGACCTCCGGGCCTCGAGTTCCTCGGGCTCGACCGGTGTCAGCATGGGCTTTCCCTGGGCGCACATCATGACGGCCACGAACCGTACGGGTACGTCGTCACGGTTGTTGCCCGCCTGGTAGTGGATGACATCGCCGCCCGGCTCCCAGAAGGCCTCGCCGGCCTTGAGGACCTGTTCGGCCTCGCCCTCGAGCTCGTAGACGAGCTCACCTTCGAGGACGTAGCCGAAGACAGGACCGGAGTGCCGGTGGGGAGGGGTGCCCGCGTCCCCCGGGGGCACGTCGATCTCGACCGTCATCACGTGCAGATCGCTGGGGACGAAGGGGGGAACCTGCTCGAGGAGACCCTTGATCATGATTCTTCCGTTCTGGTTTCTGGAACTCGGTTGCAAGGCCGTTCACGGCCCGGGAGACACCGTCACGCCATGGCCGTGCGAAAGCCGGAGCGCCACGTGGGACAGAGGGGAACCCAGCCGGCGGCCCTGGCCTTCGCGTTGCGTGCGCCTCGCTCCCACGTGCCCCCGCCTTCCCGGCCGGGAGACGGCACTGGTGCGCCCCACATCCCGGCCAGAACCGGCACCCACGCGGAAGCCGGGGCGGGTTCGTCGTCGACGATGTTGTAGGTGCCCGGGGCCCACTCCAGCGCCTGCACGGCAGCCGCTGCGGCATCCTCGACCTGGAGGAACGACGAGACCGCCTCGTCGGCCGGCAGCATCCCGTGCGCCAGGGCGTCGGCGACGGGGCCGTCCGGCGCGAACCACGTGCCCGGGCCGTAGAGAGTCCCGTAGCGCAGCACGACGTGCTCCGCGATCTCGGAAACCGCTGACTCCAGCGCGCGCACCCCGCCGACCGACACCGCGCGGCCGGGGTCGAGGTCGTCGTCCAGGGGTGTCGTCTCGTCCGCAGGAGTCGGACCGGGCTCATACGCCCACGCGATGGACTGCGCGACGATTCTGCGCACCCCGGCCGTCTTCGCGGCGTCGACGAGATGCCGTGTTCCCTCGCGACGCAACCGCGCATTGGCCTGCGCATCACGCTTCGACAGGTCCGTCGCCTGGTGCATCACGACCTCCGGGGAGGCATCCTGAAGCGCCGCGGAGACCGAGTCGGCATCCAGCGCGTCCATCACGACGCCCTGTACCCCCATGGCGCCGAGCTCCGTGAAGCACGCCCTGCTGCGACTGGAGACGGTGACCTCGTGCCCTGCGTCGACCAGGCGGGGCAGAAGGCGTCGCCCGATGACCCCGGTGCCGCCCATGACAAATACACGCATGTCGAGAGACTCCTCCTCGTTCAATGTCCTGCCCACTCGACGAAACAGGGCCGTGGAGTGTGAAGTCCGCCGCGTACTTTCTTGCGCGCGCTGCTCCTGCGGCACGGCTGGACATGCTCGGAGCCACACGCGCCGGCTGCGCGTACGGAGCCGCCGGCCGGGTTCGCGCAGGCAGGAGGAGTACGGTGCAGACGTCTTCACACACGCGGTGCTTCGCAGGCACGCGTCCTGCACCGAGGGAACAGCCAATGCCGGGCAAGGAAGCGGGGCAGGAACACCCCGGTACGGACGCCGTGCCCGACGATCGGCACCTGCTGATGTCGATCGCCTTCAGAATGCTCGGTTCGACGCACGACGCCGAAGACGTCGTGCAGGACACGTACGCCAGGTGGTACGCGTTGCCGGAGTCGGCGCGCGCGGAGATCGAGCGGCCCTCGGCGTGGCTGGTGCGCGTCGTCGGCAGAGTGTGCCTCGACCACCTCGGTTCCGCGCGGGTGCGGCGCGAGCGCTACACGGGGCAGTGGCTGCCCGAGCCCCTGCCCGAGAGCACGGCATGGAGCAGCGTGAGACCCGCGGCCCTGGATCCCGCCGAACAAGCCGCCCTCGACGACTCGCTCACCATGGGGATGCTCGTACTCCTGGACTCGCTCACACCTGCTCAGCGGGTCGCCTTCGTGCTCCACGACGTGTTCACGTTCCCCTTCGCGGAGATCGCCTCCATTGTCGGGCGCAGCCCGGAGAGTTGTCGCGCTCTTGCCGTCGCCGCACGGCGGGGCCTGGGATCGGCACGCAGAGATGAGGCGGACGTCCCGGGACACCTCGCAGTGATCAAGGAGTTCAAGAAGGCCTGCGAGACAGGCGAACTGGACGAGCTGATCGGCCTCCTGGACCCGCGCGTCACCACCCGGGCCGACGGCGGCGGCCACGTGCGTGCTGCGCTGCATCCCCTTCACGGGGCCGAGAAGACGGCTCGGTACCTTGTCGGATCGCTGAGGAAGCGCTCGGAACTCACCGTCGAGCTCGGTACCGCAGCACGCCGCCCCGCGTTGGTCTGCCGCGCGGAGGGCAGGGTGGTGGCGGTGGTCTCCTTGCACGTCGTGGGCCGCCGCATCACCGACGTCTGGGTCGTCATGAACCCGGAGAAACTGACCAACTGGTAGACGCGCGCCGGTGTCCCCGTGCTCGGCCCGACCGTGGAGCGGCTGCGGCCCTCCGGTGAGGTGGGTCACTTCCTTCGGGGCCTGTCACGCGCGGCACTGCCCGTCCCGTCCTGTTCGTGCCGGCTTCCTGTCGGCTATCTGTCGGCATCGGACTCGAGCGAAGGGGCGGCACATGAAGGAGCGCATGGACATGGGCGTGGGCGTGGGCGTGGGCAGGCACCCTCGGCCGACCTCTTCCTATACTGCCCGTGTGAGGGACGAGCACGACCACGACGACGGTGATGACGGCGTCGCTGCCTTCCAGCAGCACCGCACGATGCTCTTGGGCGTGGCGTACCGCTTGCTCGGCAGTTTCGCCGACGCCGAGGACGTGGTCCAGGAATCCTGGTTGCGCTGGTCGACGGTCGACCGGACCACGATCCAGGCCCCGCACCGCTTCCTGATGACCGTGGTGACGCGGCTGGCGATCGACCGCATGCGTCTGGCCCACCGTCATCGGGAGACCCACGTGGGGCCCTGGCTGCCGGAGCCGGTGCGCACGGACGGCGGGGAGCCGCTCGGCCCGGCCGAGACGGCCGCGCAGCGCGAGACGCTCTCGCTGGCCGTCCTGCGGCTCCTCCAGCGGCTCTCTGTGCCCGAGCGGGCCGTCTTCGTCCTCAGGGAGGCCTTCGAGCTGCCCTTCGAGGAGATCGGCGAGATTCTCGGCCTGGGCGAGGCACATGCGCGACAGCTGTACCGACGGGGCCGCAGCCACCTCGGCGAGGACCGCGACCGTTTCGCGGTCGACCCCGGCAGGCACCGTGACCTGGTGGAAAGGTTCCTGGTGGCGGCGCGCACCGGACAGCGGGACGTCCTGGAAGGACTGCTGGCGCGGGACGTCACGTTCTGGAACGACAGCGGCGGCAAGGTGAGTGCCGCGCTGCGGCCCGTCTTCGGCGCGGAGCGTGTGTCGCGCCTCGTGATCGGCACCCTCGCCAAGAACGACGCCGTCGACTTCCGCATCGTCGAACTCAACGGACAGCACGGCCTGTTGATCCGTCTCGGTGCGCGGTGGCAGGTCTGTTCCTTCGAGGTCCACGACGGGTTGATCACGGGTGTGCAGTGGATGGCCGACCCGGACAAGCTCGAGCAGGTCACCGCGACGGACTTCTGACGCGGGCGTGCCCCGCGCCCGGCCCCGCACGCCGTGCACCCGCGCCCGGCCCCGCACGCCGTACGGGGCCGGACTCGGCAGCGGATGCCGGGTGCGTCCCGCCCTCAGCGCCTGTCGTGGCGGTGGAGCCAGTCGACGACGTCGGTGGCCGCACCGCCCTCACTGCGCGGGGTGAGCACCGAGTAGTGGTCCTTGCCCGGGTACAGCCGGAACTCGGCCGGAGCACCGGCGTTGCGCGCCGCCTGCTTGGTCACCGAGATCCTGATGGACGGGTCCTGGTCGCCCTGGAGCAGCAGCATGGGCTTCGAGGTCTTCCTGCGGGGCACACTCTGCTCGTCCAGCCAGGTCTGCATCTTCAGCGCGGCGCCCGGATCCTGCGGAGCGAACTGGTAGTCGTTCAGCTGGTCGCCGAGATTCTTGGAGAAGTCCTCCCAGATCTTGGTGGTGCAGTCCTTCTCGACCTGCGGCATCATCGCGAGGGCCTGGCTGCCGAGGAACTGGTCGTAGCGCAGTTCGGGGTGTTCGCTCTTCAGGCCGTGCAGCGCCAGCAGATAGAAGCCGCGGTCGACCGGGCCGGGTGTGCCGTAGGAGTAGGCCACGCCGACGTTGGTGACCGGGGCCAGTCCGACCGTGCCCCGGACGTCCAGGCCCCTGCCCCAGGTCGTGGCCAGCTCGCCGGCCGCAATGGCGGCCTGGCCGCCCTGGGAGTGCCCGACGAACGTGACCGATCGCGACAGCGAGGGGTCGGCCTGCATGGCGGCGCGGGCGGCGTCGATGACACTGCGGCCCTCGCTGTCGGCCACGATGTAGGGATGGTCGCCATCGGTGCCCAGGCCCTCGTAGTCGGTCGCGGCCACCGCGTATCCGGCGTCGAGGAGCTCGGCGACGAAATCGCCGTACCCGTACAGGTCGATGTCGCCGTTCGCGTCGGGGGCGGTGGACGGTGCGCACCGATCGCTGATCCCACTGGAGCCGTGAGCCCAGGAGACCACGGGCCAGCCTCCCTCGGGCGCCGTGCCCTTCGGGGTGAGAACCGCACCGCTCACGGTGATGTCGTCACCCTTCAGCGACCGTGAGTGGTACAGGATGCGCTCGGCGCGTGCGGCCGACGAGGCCAGCGCCGGGTCCAGGTGGGTGAGCGGCTCCGCCGACTCGAGCCTTCCTGCGCCTCCGGGACCCGTCGCGGAGGTCGCCTGCGCCGCCGTCGTGGTCGTGTGCGCCGGCAGGGCCGGGGCGACGTCACTGCCCTGCAGGGTCAGTGGCACTCCCACGGCCAGCACTGCTGTCGCCGTCACGCCGAGCGTGAGTCTGCGGGACTTGGTTCGTTGCACTGGAACTCCTCAGATCACACCGGCCTGCCGCAGTGGCGCCGGCGTCCGTTCTCTGCCGTCACATGGATGACGGGACGGCGTGCGTCCCGCGTGACAGCCCGCACTGTGACGGCCCGCACAGGGGCGGAACGCCCGAGTGGCCGCTGTCGATCCGGCGAGGTGGAGGCCCGGCGGCGGTCCGGCAGGGACGTGATCAGAGGTGGGAGGAAGGGGCGGCACGGGGGCCCTGCCCCCGTGCCGCCCCCACCCGGGGCTCCGGTCTCAGCCCTTGCGGTACGCGATCACGGCCGTCGTCACGAGGCACGGCGACGGCGGCACCATCTCCACACGCAGCGTCCCGCGCTCCGCGTCGTAGTCGATGCCCTCCGACTCGAACGTGCCCGAGCAGATGCTGCGCTGCGGGACCGGGAACGCCGACGCGACGTGCCCGGCGACCGGTGCCCCGTCCAGGGCGTGCTCCAGCGTGACCTCCAGGACCTCCTTCGTCGCGCCGTCCGACGAACACAGCAGGTGCGTGGCGTCGGTGAAGTCGCAGCCCTGGATGTCGTCGACCGGCCGGTCCAGGCTGATCTGCCCGGCCTGGGGCAGATTCGTGCCCGGCCGGGGCGCCGACGGGTTCAGCACCGGGGCCGGGAAGACCTGGAGCCGCCGCATCGTGCCCCACTCGCCGGAGACCAGCCACTGCGCGTCGGGCGACACCGTGGCGAACGAGTTGTTGAGCAACTCGCCCTGGTCCAGGGCGTGTTCGTAGGTCGTGCGGGTGCCGTCGGGGGCGGTCACCGCGTACATCTTCTTCGTCGCGTCGTCGCCGCCCTGGTACGCGTCGAACGTGTACCCGCGCGCGATGTCCGGGTCGCCGACATGCGTCCAGCCCGCTATCCGCAGGTCGAGCGGGACCGAGGCGAGCCCGCGGTGCAGCAGCGAGCCGTCGGCGCGGCTGGCCAGTCCCTGGCTGCCGGTCAGCGAGCCGACATGGGTCGTGCCGGTCTCGGTCCAGCCCGGCGCCGCGGTCGCCGTCCCCGCGGCGAGCAGCAGGGCGCCCGAGGCGGCGGCGAGGGTGAACAGACGGCGCGCGGTGCGTCTGGTCGTGCGGGTGGTCGAACGGATCTGCATGGGGGGTTCCTCCGCCGGTCGACGATCAGGTCGGGGACCAGGCTGCCCTACGATCGGGCCATGAGGCTGACGATTCTCGGCGGTGGCGGATTCCGGGTGCCCCTCGTGTACGGCGCACTGCTCAGCGACCACGCGCCCGGCCGGGTCACCGAGGTGACGCTGTACGACGTCGACGCGGACCGCCTGAAGGCGGTCACGGGGGTGCTCGCGCAGCAGGCCGCGGACGTCCCCGACGCCCCTGCCGTGCACGCCACGACGGATCTCGACGAGGCCCTGCGCGGCAGCGACTTCGTCTTCTCGGCGATCCGGGTCGGCGGTCTCGCCGGCCGTGCGGCCGACGAACGCGTCGCGCTCGAGGAGGGTGTTCTCGGCCAGGAGACGGTCGGCGCCGGCGGTATCGCGTACGGGCTGCGCACGGTCCCGGTCGCCGTCCACATCGCCCGCAGGGTGGCCGAACTGGCCCCCGACGCCTGGGTCATCAACTTCACCAACCCGGCCGGCCTCGTCACCGAGGCCATGTCCCGGCACCTCGGCGACCGCGTCATCGGCATCTGCGAC
This sequence comes from Streptomyces sp. SID5785, assembly GCF_009870065.1. Taxonomy (GTDB): domain Bacteria; phylum Actinomycetota; class Actinomycetes; order Streptomycetales; family Streptomycetaceae; genus Streptomyces. The sequence goes on from NZ_WWIA01000656.1 coordinate 7,759, forward strand.
TCGCCCGTCGGCCTCGGCCGCCGCGTCGCCCGCGTCCTCGGCGCCGACCCGGCCGACGCCTGGATCGACTACGTCGGGCTCAACCATCTGGGCTGGCTGCGCGGTCTGCGCGTGCACGGCCGGGACGAACTGCCCCGGCTGCTCGCCGACGAGCAGCTCCTCGGCTCCTTCGAGGAGGGCCGTCTCTTCGGCACCGACTGGCTGCGCTCCCTCGGCGCGATCCCCAACGAGTACCTGCACTACTACTACTTCAACCGCGAGACGGTCCGCGCCTACCGCGAGGCCGAGCGCACCCGGGGCGCCTTCCTCGCGGAGCAGCAGGCCGCCTTCTACGCGGACCCGTCCTACGCCTCCTGGGACCGGACCCGGGCCGAGCGCGAGGCGACGTACATGGCCGACAACCGTGAGGCGGCCGGTGCGGGGGAGCGGGACGCGGCGGACCTGGAGGAGTCGGGCGGCTACGAGAAGGTGGCGCTCGCGCTGATGCGGGCCATCGCCCGCGACGAGCGCGCCACCCTCATCCTGAACGTCCGCAACCGGCGCGTGCTGGCGGCCCTCGACGAGGACGCCGTCATCGAGGTGCCCTGCCTGGTCGACGCGAACGGCGCGCACCCGGTGGCCGTCGACCCGCTCCCCGGCCACGCCACCGGGCTGGTGACCTCGGTCAAGGCGGTGGAGCGCGAGGTGCTGACGGCGGCCACGACCGGATCGCGCGCGGCCGCGGTCAAGGCCTTCGCCCTGCACCCGCTCGTCGACTCCGTCACCGTGGCCAGGCGCCTGCTGGACGGATACGTGGCGGAGCATCCCGGACTGGCCGCGCTGCGGGCCTGACCGGTCGTCGGTGACCGTGACGTGAAGGATTGTAAAGGCCTGTAAAGGAGCGGTATAGCCAGGGGCGGCCCAATGGGTCGCCCCCTTTTGCTTCCTGACGTTGCCTCATCACGCTCCGTGGCGGAATGAACTCGTCCGCAGGTGTGATGCGTCCTACAGAAAGAATCTGAGAAATTGGCTAGGAGTGTGACGCCGGAGAGTCACCATGCGCTTGACTTGGTGCGCCCCCCAACGAGGAGTACACATGCGACCGTTCGCCCTGAACTATGCCCGATCTGTGCGAGAGGCAGAGGTCAGCGCGCCGTACACGTACGACTCCGCACTGCAGTTGAACGTGCTGCCTGACGGCGGAGTGGCCGCGTACGACTACGCTGTGTTGCGAGAGTGTGCCGCCACCACGTCCACGGCGGGATCCAAAACCCATTTCGACGACTGAACGGCCGCGCGCAAATGACCGTTCTGATCCTGACGAGCGAACAGGATGTGACGGCCGACCTGGCCGTCGTCGAATTGAACACGGCCGGAATCCCGGTGCTCCGCCTCGACCCGGCCGAACTGCCCGGGGGCGTCGGGTTGTCCGGGGAGTTCGCGCACGGCGCCTTCCAGGGCCACCTGTCGGTCGGGGGCCGGGTCGTCAGCATGGGCGGGCTGCGGTCGGTCTGGGTCCGCAGGCCGGGCAGTCCGGCCGCCCGCGCGCAGGCCGCGTCCCCCTGGCTGACCGAGGAGTCGTCGCAGTCCCTCTACGGCATGCTGCGCTGCACCGACGCCCGCTGGATGAACCATCCGGACGCGGCCCGCCAGGCCCGGCACAAGCCGTGGCAGCTGTGGCTCGCGCGGGCCTCGGGGCTGCCGGTGCCCGCGACCCTCATCACCACGTTCCCGCGCGTGGCCAGGGAGTTCGCCGAGCGCTATCCCGACCTCGTCGTCAAGCCGGTCTCCGGGGCGCACCCCGGTGCCGACGGGCTCGCGGTGCCGACCACCCGGGTGCGCCCCGGCGAGGACTACCGGGACGTCGCGCACGGCCCCACGCTGTTACAGCGCCGGGTCCGCAAAGTGGCCGACATCAGGCTGACCTGCGTCGGCGACCGGCTGTTCGCCGCGCGGGCGGTGAGCGCGCCGCAGGACGGACAGCCCGTCGGCGACGACGGCGTGGTCGACGTGCGGTTCAGCCCCGACGCGGGGCCCTGGCGTCCGGTGCCCGTGCCGCGCCGGGTGGCCGACGGGGTGCACGCCTATCTCACCCGGGCTCAACTCGCCTACGGTGCCTTCGACTTCGCGGAGGACGCGGACGGCATCTGGTGGTTCCTCGAGTGCAACCAGTCCGGCCAGTTCGGTTTCGTCGAGATCGAGACCGGGCAGCGGATCGGGCGGGCCGTCGCGGCCTGGCTCGCGGGAGAGCCGCTCGGACCCGCCGGGGACCCGGCGCCGGAACCCCCCGCGCAGCGATGACTTTCGGCCGTCCGCCCCACCGGCTTCACGCGTCCGTCACCGCCCCTTCCCTTTCGCCCGGTGGTCTTGAACACTCCCCGTTGGCCCCGTCCGGCCGATGTGCTGACGTATCGACCGACGAAACAGGAGATCCCCCCACCCATGACCGAACTCAACCGCCGCCGCTTCCTGCAGATCGCGGGAGCCACCGCCGCCTTCACGGCCCTCAACGGCTCCATCGACCGCGCCGCGGCCATTCCCGCCGCCCGTCGCAGCGGCACCGTCAAGGACATCGAGCACATCGTGGTGCTCATGCAGGAGAACCGTTCCTTCGACCACTACTTCGGCACGCTGAAGGGGGTGCGCGGCTTCGGTGACCCGCGCCCGGTCACCCTGCCGAGCGGCAAGCCGGTCTGGCACCAGTCCGGCGGCGGCAAGGAGACCCTGCCGTACCACCCCGACGCCGACGACCTCGGCATGCAGTTCATCGCGGGGCTCGACCACGACTGGGCGGGCGGGCACAGCGCCTTCGCCGAGGGCCGGTACGACAACTGGATCGCGGCCAAGGGCACGGGCACGATGGCCCACCTGACCCGGCAGGACATTCCCTTCCACCACGCGCTCGCCGACAAGTTCACGGTCTGCGACGACTACCACTGCTCGTTCATCGGGGCGACCGACCCCAACCGCTACTACATGCTGAGCGGCCATGTCGGCAACGACGGCACGGGCGGCGGCCCCGTCCTCGGCAACGAGGAGGCGGGGTACGGCTGGACGACGTACGCCGAGCGGCTGGAGCAGGCGGGCGTCTCCTGGAAGGTCTACCAGGACATCGGCGACGGCCTGGACGCGGCGGGCGGCTGGGGCTGGATCGACGACGCCTACCGCGGCAACTACGGCGACAACTCGCTCCTGTACTTCAACAGCTACCGCAACGCCGAGCCCGGCGACCCGCTCTACGACAAGGCCCGCACCGGGACGAACGCCAAGGCGGGCGACGGCTACTTCGACGTCCTCAAGGCCGACGTGCAGGCCGGACGGCTGCCGCAGATCTCCTGGATCGCCGCTCCCGAGGCGTTCTCCGAGCACCCGAACTGGCCCGCCAACTACGGCGCCTGGTACATCTCGCAGGTCCTCGACGCCCTGACCGCGAACCCCGAGGTGTGGCGCAGGACCGCCCTGTTCGTCACCTACGACGAGAACGACGGCTACTTCGACCACGTCGTGCCGCCCTACCCGCCGGCCTCCGCGAACCAGGGCCTGTCCACCGTCGACACCACCCTGGACCACTACCCGGGCGGCAGCCGCGCCGCAGGTCCCTACGGGCTCGGCCAGCGCGTGCCCATGATCGTCGTGTCGCCCTGGTCCACCGGCGGCTACGTGTGCTCCGAGACCTTCGACCACACCTCGATCCTGCGGTTCATGGAGCAGCGCTTCGGGGTGCGGGAGACCAACATCTCGCCGTGGCGCCGCGCCATCTGCGGCGACCTCACCTCGGCCTTCGACTTCTCGCTCAAGGTGACCGACCCGGCCGACCTGCCCGACACCGCGGGCTACGCGCCGCCGGACCGCGACCGCCACCCCAGCTACGTCCCCGAGCCGCCCGCCCAGGGCTCGCTGCCCCGCCAGGAGGCCGGCTCGCGGCCCACCAGGCCACTGACGTACGCGCCCTACGCCGACGGCGCCGCCGATCTCGCGACGGGCAAGTTCCGGCTGACCCTCAGCGGCGGGGACCGGGCGGGCGCCGCCTTCCAGGTCCGCTCGCTCAGCCGCACCGACGGCCCCTGGACGTACACGGCGGAGGCCGGGAA
>NZ_WWIA01000657.1 GCF_009870065.1 Streptomyces sp. SID5785
GGCTCGTCCATCTCGCCGTCGCCGAGGAAGGCCCAGACGTGGGAGTTCGACGTGTCCTTGATGTTCCGCGCGCTCAGGTAGCGGTTGAACCGCGCCTGGTAGATCGCGGAGAGCGGGCCGAGGCCCATGGACACGGTCGGGAACTCCCACAGCCACGGGAGGCGGCGCGGGTGGGGGTACGACGGCAGGCCGTTGCCCCCCGCCTCGCGGCGGAAGTTGTCGAGCTGCGCCTCGGAGAGGCGGCCGTCGAGGAAGGCGCGGGCGTAGATGCCGGGCGAGGCGTGGCCCTGGATGTAGAGCTGGTCGCCGGAGCCGTCGCCCTCCTTCCCGCGGAAGAAGTGGTTGAAGCCGGTCTCGTACAGCCAGGCCGCCGAGGCGAAGGTGGCGATGTGGCCACCGACGCCGGCCTTGCTGCCACGGGTCACCATCGCGGCCGCGTTCCAGCGGTTGTACGCGGTGATCTTGGCTTCCAGCTCCTCGTCACCGGGGAAGTCCGGCTCGGCGGAGGTGGGGATCGAGTTGAGGTACTCGGTCGACAGGAGCTTGGGCAGCGGCAGGCCACCGGTCTCGCCGCGCTCCAGCGTGCGCCGCATCAGCTGCGCGGCACGGTGCGGCCCGGCCGCCTTGGTGACGGCGTCCAGGGAGGCCTGCCATTCGGCGGTCTCCTCGGGGTCGCGGTCCGGGAGCTGGTCGAGCTCGCTCGGCTGGATGCGCATGGGGTCGGTCATAGTCGCCGCACGCCTTCCTGAGTCGAAGGGGGTGGGGTTGGGGGTGCCCTTGATGTCTTTGGCAGGACAGGGCGGGGTCCGGGTGTGGACCCGATGGCGACTGTAACCCCCTGATCGATGATCGATCAAAGGGTTGAAGGGCAAAACCTCTTCAGATCGAGAAAGTCGGCACAAGGTGCCAGGGAAAGGGGCACCGAGTGCCCCGTCGTCCCAGGTCTCAGGCGTGCCGCGGCCCGCTCAGGCGCGCGGCGCACAGCCCAGGACGTGCGTCTTCACGAGCTCGGCGATGGCCGGGTCCCGGCGCCGGAACGCCGCCACCAGCTCCTCGTGCTCCTCCGCGTACGACTGCTGCACCGTGCCCAGCCAGCGGATCGACAGCGCGGTGAACACCTCGATGCCGAGCCCCTCCCAGGTGTGCAGCAGCACCGCGTTGCCCGCCGCGCGCACCAGCTCCCGGTGGAACGCCACGGTGTGCCGCACCTGCCCGGTGCCGTCGGCCTCCCGGTCGGCCCGGTACAGGGCCGCGACGTGCGGTTCCAGCGCCGAGCAGTCCTCCGCGAGCCGGGCCGCGGCCAGCTCGGCCGCGATCGCCTCCAGGCCGGCCCGCACCGGGTAGCTCTCCTCCAGGTCGGCGGCCGACAGATTGCGCACCCGCACGCCCTTGTTCGGCGCCGACTCGATCAGCCGCAGCGACTCCAGCTCCCGCAGCGCCTCGCGCACCGGGGTCTGGCTGACCTCCAGCTCGGTCGCGATCCGGCGCTCCACGATGCGTTCGCCCGGCTTCCAGCGGCCGCTCACGATCCCCTCCACGATGTGCTCGCGGATCTGTTCGCGCAGCGAGTGGACGACGGGCGTGGTCATTGCGGGCTCCTCCGGGAGGCCGGGGACATCGACCTCTAGACAATACGGCCGTGCCCCTGGACAGACAGGACACGAGGGACGCGGCCGCGGGTGATGCGCATTACGTCTCCGGGCCCGGGAGACGGCGGGAGCCCCCGCCCGGAGATCGGTCTCCGGACGGGGGCTCCGTCGTGCTGCGGGACTGCTCCCGGTGCCTACAGGCCCAGCTCGGCGGTGAACTCGCCCGCCTCGAGGATCTGCTTGACCGTCGTCAGGTAGCGGGCGGCGTCGGCGCCGTCCACCAGACGGTGGTCGTAGGAGAGCGTCACGTAGGTCATGTCGCGCACGGCGATGGTGTCGCCGAGCTCCGGGTCGGAGACGACGACCGGGCGCTTGACCGTGGCGCCGATGCCCAGGATGGCCACCTGGTTCGGCGGGACGATGACCGTGTCGAAGAGCGCACCGCGCGACCCCGTGTTGGAGATCGTGAAGGTGGCGCCCGCCAGGTCGTCCGGGGCGATCTTGTTCGTACGGACCTTGCCGGCCAGCTCGGCGGTCCGCTTGGCGATACCCGCGATGTTCAGGTCACCCGCGCCCTTGATGACCGGGGTCATCAGGCCCTTCTCGGAGTCGACGGCGATGCCGACGTTCTCCGAGTCGAAGTAGGTGATCGTGCCCTCGTCGTAGTTCAGGCGGGCGTTGATGACCGGGTGGGCCTTCAGTGCCTGGACGGCGGCCTTGACGAAGAACGGCATCGGGGAGAGCTTGACGCCCTCGCGGGCGGCGAAGCCGTCCTTGGCCTTGGCACGGAGCTTCATCAGCTTCGTGATGTCGACCTCGATGACCGAGGACAGCTGGGCCTGCTCCTGCAGCGCCTTGTGCATGTTGTCCGCGATGGCCTTGCGGATGCGCGGCAGCTTGACCGTCTGGCCGCGGAGGGGAGAGACCTCCAGGGCCGGGGTCTTCGGCGCGGCGGCCGGGGCGGCGGCAGCGGCCGGGGCGGCGGTCTTCGCGGCCTCGGCGGCGGCGATGACGTCCTGCTTGCGGATGCGGCCGCCGACGCCCGAGCCCTTGACCGTGGACAGGTCCACGCCGTTCTCGGAGGCGAGCTTGCGCACCAGCGGGGTCACGTACGCGCCGTCGTCCGCCGGGGTGGCGGCCGGGGCGGGCG